>JBNKDZ010000582.1:0-3809 GCA_050288525.1 Cyclobacteriaceae bacterium | reverse complement strand
TTAACAATATTGTATTCTTTCGTATATCCTCTGTAACTATCGACCAGATACGCGACTTGCTGAAAGGTAAAAAAGCTGATCCCCAGTGGGAGCACAATATTTAATAGCGGAACTTCAGTCCCGAAGATCATATTTACATTTTCGAGAAAAAAGTCGGCGTATTTATAGTAGAAAAGAATACCGAGGTTAAATACCACTCCTAATGTCAGCAGTGCTTTCTTATAGGATTCCAATCGTGAGACTTTGAATCCAATGTAATAATTCACCAGTATACTTATAATGATAATGATGGTATACCTCGGATCCCACCAACTATAGAAAAACAGTGAACAAAACAACACCCAAATTCTGGAGTATATAAACTTGTCCAGCTTATTTAAGAAATAATAGCCAAACAGGGTAATCGGCAAAAATATATATAAGAAAACGGCTGAGTTGAATAGCATATTCTATGTTGTTGTGTAGTACGGTTTATACTTTTCCAAACCTGAAATATCCTAAAATCCCTTTAAAAAACACTTTTATTGAATTTGGTTCTCCCTTCAACAAATATTTAATACTATGTAAAGGAAAAACAACTAACAGGAAATACAAAATAAAGATAAAATTATGGAAACTACCTGTATTTCTCTTCATAAATAGCATTCTGTTTCTTGTGTGATAATAGAGTTTCAAATCTGAAATTTTATTAACTGCAGCCGACTCTTTATGCACAATGGTTGCCTCAGGAACATAGAGCAGTCGGAACCCTGCATTTCTGATCCTCTGAGACCAGTCCATTTCTTCATAATACAGAAAGAAATCTTCGTACATCAATCCGGCCTTGTCAATAGCATCTTTACTGATCATCATTGCTGCTCCATGTAAATAGGGGATCTCTTTCACGTTGTCATACTGCCCTTCATCCATTTCCCCGGTTCCTATGGTACTGTTTCTCCCTGATATTGCATGAATTGGAGTAAAACCAGCAAACTGGATCATTCCGGGATGATCATAATAATAAATCTTTGGACTTACCCCTCCTACGTTTTTTTCAGCGCTAAAGGCTTCGATAAGCTTATCTGTAAGTGACGGAGAGAACTCTGTATCATTATTTACAAAAAACAAATAATTCCCTTTTGCCTGCGCAACACCAAGATTATTCCCCCCGGCAAATCCAAGGTTTTTTTCACTTCGAATGACTATTACATCCGGAAAGGCCTTTTTTAAGCTTTCCGTAGGATCCGTTTCCGATCCGTTATCGACAACAATAACCTCAAAATCAACCGAAATGTTTGCAGCATAAACGGATTTCAGCATACTGAAAGTATCATCAAGGCCATTATAGTTGACGGTGATTACAGAGACTAAGTTGGTACTATTTTTCATTTACTTTACTGTTCGGATTATTTTTCAACATCCTTTATATCCATCACTTTGGTCTTTTCCGTAACAAGAAAATCGTTTCTGGATTTTCTGATGTTAAGTAGTGACAATACCTGATTATACATAAACACCGGAACCATTAATATGGACCTTAACACTTTTCCCGGTGCTTTTAATAGGACCAGTGCCAGTATAAAATTTAATGCAAACAAAACAATTCCGGATACAAGCATGTAAAAAGGCCAGTTAAATCCTATCAGGACAACATTCAGTATGGTCATCATCATGGCACCAAGCACCAGAAGGAACAATGGTGGATAAATGGTATTTATACCAAATATTAACTGGTTGATTGATGCTTTAGACAATCCTGATCCCAACAATTTCAAAGCTGCGCGTACATTCTGGAAATAGGCATTGATCCATCTGGTTCGTTGTTTCTGAACCTGCTGGTTTTCAGTTACTTTTTCATCAAACAAGATCGCCTTGTCCTGAAATGCAATACGTTTGTTGGATGATACGATAAAATTTTGCAACATTTTATCCTCGCCCAGGATCACCCCGTCAATTTTCTCCGTTACCTCCGGACTGTTTAAAAAATCCTTGAATATCTGAGTCTTTACGGACATTCCCGAACCTGCGATAGTGGCTGAAGAACCGAGAAGATACGGCATTTTACGTTCAACAAAATTATGATAGTACTCACCTGCTGCGTCCAGACATGCGATTACGGTGTCCAGATTTTTGGCTGATCTGCGGGATTGTACGGCTTCAAAACCCACCTGATGAAAATCATTAATTTTTTCAAGGAAATCCCTGGGAGCCAGGTTGTCCGGATCAAAAATGATTATATTATCAAATGGGCGGTCAAACCGCTTAATTGCGTACCGAATGGATTTCAGTTTGGCGTTGAGCTTTTCTTTTGGATAGAATATTTTCAGCTTTTTGTCCCGGATATCCCAATCCCGTTTCTCACACTGGTCCCCGACTACGAATATTTCATAATCGTCATATTCCTGTTCGATCAAGGATTTTACCAGCGGGAATGCCACATCCAGTTGTTTATATGCCGTTATAATACACGCATAACTAAAAACAGAACCCTGAAGGTCCTGTTTTTTATTTTTTTTAATAACCAGGTAAATCAGACTAAGTATAAAAGGGTAGATCAGAAATACGGTCAGAATACCTGAGATTATCCCTGTTAATACAATCATACGTTTTCCTTTTGGAACAATGCGGGAATTGTTTTTAATATTATCTGAAGATCAAAGAAAAAGGTACTTTTCTCTGCATATGCAATATCGAGTTCCATACGTTCATCTTCTGACATATCAGATTTCCCTCTTTTGGTGATTTGCCACAAACCGGTGATCCCGGCCGGAGCAAGGAAGCGTTTCGCCCACTGGTCCTTGGTAAGCCTTTCTGCCTCGTACAATGGCAACGGACGGTTACCTACCAGCGACATATCTCCTATCAGCACATTGATCAACTGAGGTAATTCATCCAAACTTGTATTTCGTAAAAACTTCCCGATTTTCGTAATCCTTGGGTCATTTTCAAACTTTACGAAGGAAGAATTATCTCCTTTATCATATTGATTCAGGTGCATCAATTTCTCGAGCTGCTTGTCAGCGTCAGGCCGCATTGTACGGAATTTGTAGAAATCAAAGATATAATAACCGGTTCCCGCTCGTTTTGAAATATAAAATATCGGCCCTTTCGATTCGAGGCGGATAAGAATGGCGATGAGGATAAACAACGGACTTAATAATAATAAAGCCACAACCGAAGCGAGTATATCCACCGCACGTTTCAAAAACGGCAATCGAACAATCGGAAGAAAATAATTAAGGTTTATCTCCGGTTCCGGCTGCATATTTTCGGTAAGTTTCTTAAAGCGTCTCAAAAACTGGATACGTTCATCCAGGTCGCGCGCATTAAAATCATTGATATAAAAATCATCAATACCTATTTTCAGGGATTTGATTTTTTCTTCATTGCCCAGATTTTTCGCCAGGACAATAAATGGAATGGATTTTAACTGCCTGTTCGAATTGATCTTGTAATAGAACGAGAATACATTCCCATCACTCAGCTCAAAATCTGAAATAATGGCAACCGGTAATTCTGCTTTTGCAAGTATTTGATTTTCCAGCCAGTAAAATGCTTTTGAGAAGCTTGGCATGGATAATCCGGTATAATTATGTTCGACCAGGTCCTCACATATACTGATTGCATTTTCTCCAATAAATAATATTTTTCCTTTAGAGAGTTTTTTTTTGGCTGTATCGTTTTTCCCCAAGTTTTTATTTTCGGTAAAGTCTAAATCAATCATAGGGCATTTTGTTTTTTAAGGTTGTGCTTCAAAACTACTTCTGCCGAGAATAAGAGATCTTTAGGATTAAATGGTTTGATAAAGTAGTCGTGAACACCGAGCTTCA
>JBNKDZ010000581.1:0-2911 GCA_050288525.1 Cyclobacteriaceae bacterium | reverse complement strand
AATAAAATTACATTGCGCAAAATATACTGTTTTCTTAACCTTCACATAGATGTGGCCTATGGAAACGACAACACACGACATTAATATGAAAAAATGCATTCAGGCATCCTTTATACTGGTTGCCCTTCTGTTTTTACTTTTTACGGGCACGAAGCTGGTTGCACAGATCCCGACTACAGATCCTCTTTCAGGGTCAATATTCAATTCTTACACAGCCAACTCAGCCGAAGTACCATGGTCTGTTCCGAATTTTCAATCCTTTCAGGATAATATTGTTGATAACAGTATCGAAGGTGATCTCAAGAAATCAGATATGTGGTTTCGTCTGATGTTTCCACAGGCATATAATATTTCCCGTACCGAAAAATATCCTTTGATAATATTCCTGCATGGCTCAGGAGAATCCGGTACAGATAATGCGGCTCAATTGAAATGGGGAGGTCAAACACATCTTAATGCTGTGGAAGATAATGAATTTCCGGGGCTTCTTTTCTATCCTCAACAAGCTTCAGGAGGTCAATGGAGCGCCAACGGGTATAATGCAGGAGTGGACAGAATAATGGCTACAATAAAAAAATTGATAAAGTATTATAATGTGGATCCAAACAGGATCTATATGCATGGCTTGTCAGGCGGTGGAGAAGGCACCTGGTATGCTATGATGTATTATCCTGAAGTGATTGCTGCGGGTATTCCGATGTCTGCAGCGAAAATCGGTAATTTTGTTAACAACTCCTATGATTTCGGTGATGGTCCAGAAACAGCCTGGTCCCGGTATATTCATATTCCAATGTGGCTTTCTATTGGAGGAGCTGACCAGGTCGTATATTCTCCCGAAGGAGTTCAGACTGTAGGAAAGATCCGGGATGAAGGAGGCAGCATCCGTTTTACGTTCTTGCCGACTTATACCCATAACACCTGGAATTATATGTATAATCAGGATGATCTTTTTACCTGGATGCTTTCTCATAAAAAGAACGATATACATGTGTTTTACGGACATTCGCAGTTTTGTGCAGATGAACCATTGCCGAATGTCCGCATGGGCTTGTCGGCCGGATTTGACGGGTATGAGTGGGCCAGAAACGGAATAACTATTTCCGGGGCTACCTCAAATGAATATATTGCGACTCAGGAAGGGACCTATACCGCACGGTTTAGCAGGGGTGGCGTCTGGACAGACTGGTCTGATCCGGTATATGTGGATAATAATAAAACGTTGTCACCAACACCGGTGATAACAGATGGAAATAAAACTACCGCACTACCCGGATTGGACGGTAGCCAGACGGTTACATTGAGCAAAGTATCCGGGCCAAGTGCAGGATATTCATGGTATCAGGATGCTGTAAGTATTCCTTCCGCCACGGATTCATTCTATCTTGTGACTCAGGGAGGTGCCTATACATTTACATCCAAAACACCGGCAGGACAGGAAGAATTTTACATTGATTTTGGAAGAACCCTTGACGGGATACCGGATCTTTACTATGGCGAATATGCGGCTGAACCGGAAGGTTGTACAAGTGCTCCCTCTAATGAGATCATTGTTACTACTTCCAGTGGACCAGATGCTCCTTTGCCTCCCAGAAACCTGTTTGCTTTTACCAGAACAGTGCAGTCCATCGAATTGATTTGGGACGATAAATCTGATAATGAGGATGGGTTTGAAATATACAGGGCGACAGATGCAACAGGTCCGTACACCCTGGTGAATCGTCTGGGATCACAAGCCGGAACAGGACCGATGAGCTATATGGATAATGGCCTGTTGTCAGGTATTACATATTATTATAAAATAAGAGCTTATAATTATGATGGGGCCTCTCCTGCAACATCGGTAGCCAGTGCTACTACTTCTGTTGATACACAGCCTCCGTCACCTCCGACGGTAGAATTTTACAGCACAACTGAAAATTCAATTACTATTAACTGGTTTGGGGCCATGGATGACCAAGGAATTTCATCTTATCAGGTGTTTCGGGATGGAGTAATGGAGGGAACAACCCAGGATACTATATACCAGATAACCGGATTAACAGCTAATGAAATTTATACATTAGCTGTTAAAGCGGTAGATGGTCAGGGAAACATATCTTCATTAAGTAACCAAATCATGATTGGAGCTGTAGCATCCGGATTAAATTATAAATATTATGAATTTTGGGGCGATATTTATAATACGACTACGTTATTGTCTCGTAGAGTTATTGAAGAGGGGAGAGTTGATAATTTTGATATAAGCATCAGGCAAAGAGATAATTACTTTGGTTTTGTTTTTGAAAACTATATATATATTAATAAATACGGGGATTATCGTTTTTATACCAGATCCGATGATGGAAGTGTTGTCTTAATTGATGGAGTAGTCCGTTATAATAATGATGGAGCACACGCCTGTAATTATGGAGGAACACCTACTCCTGTTACATTATCACCAGGGCTGCATAAGATAGATGTGCGATTTTTTGAAAATGGGGGGGGAGAATGTTTAACTGTTGAGTGGTCTGGGCCGGGATTTTCGCAAACTACCATTCCTGACAGGTTATTAATGAATCCATTTTATCCTCCGGTCTTACCGGATCCTCCGGCAAACCTTGCGGCAACTGTTCAGGGATACGATCAAATAGATCTTACATGGACCTATGGTGGTACAGCTGATGGCTTTGAGATATACCGTTCATTGGATGATAACAGTTATACTATTCTGGCTTCAGTAAGTTCAGGAAATCTTCAATATTCAGATAATAACCTTCAACCCAATACTACCTATTATTATAAAGTTAAAGCAGTAAGTGCAACCCAGGGAAGTTCGGATTTCTCAAATACAGCATCCACTACTACCGGTTCTCTTCCTCCTGTACCCAATGCCCCTACCGGACTTATAGCAGCTACCCTTTCCACATCGGAG
>JBNKDZ010000580.1:0-4254 GCA_050288525.1 Cyclobacteriaceae bacterium | reverse complement strand
TTCCAGCAAAAGGATTGGCAGCATATGCAATCCCAGTTAGCAAGTCAATCGTGGCTTCGATCTCAATGATGGGATCGAAGGCGAGGCTGAAGTTTACTTTTTTTCCTACTTTATAATTTTTTTCACTATTGGCATATTTCCAGGCTGCTGAAAGCTCAACTGCTGGTGGTATCAGCTTTAACTCAACGGGAGTTCCTTTTTTAAAGCTTCCCCCGGTTGACTTTAAGATACCGTCGGAGAGGTCTCCAAGCGTGGCAAGTGTCCGGCCAAAAGTTTTGATGTAGTTGATGAATTTCAGCTCAAACTCCTCATAACTGTTTTCTCCATCCCATGTGGCATTTAGATTAAACCCAAATTCCACATCATTTTCCTTGGCATATCTCGATGTTTTCAGTTCTTTGGCTGTTTTTTGGCTTTCTCAAAGCTATGGCCTTTTAATCCTTTTGTTTTGTATGCTAACGGATTACTCAGGTTCATGAAAAATTTCAACTCCCAGGCTATGTCCGGATATACCTGAAAAAGAATATTCTTGTCGTACCGGCATGTGCGAAGCTTTACTTCATATTCTCTGTACAAATCCGGCAGCCAGAAATATTTCATCGGCATATGTGCAAAATTTTTAACACCGGATGTTAATGAAAAGGTGATTTCGTTTTTTTCTTTTACTTTAATGTATGATGTTTCAATTTTATCTCCCTGCCTTGTAATTAATTCAAACTCCTGTTTTGTGTGGGAATCATCATTTAACTTACAGCCAATATTAGTGTATTCTGAAAGTTCAATGGTTACCTGCTTGGATCCTTTATCACTTCCGGCTGTTAATTGATAGGTTTTCTCTTTGTGGCTGGAATTTTCGATAAAATAAGGATCTTTTTCATCCTCATCGATGGTGACATAAATAGCCGTGAATTTACAAGGCTCGTATTTTCGGGGGCTTACTTCTACTTTTCCGACATAAACAGGTACAACAGAATGTTTGCTTATCGGATGAATTTTATGGTTATTAACGACAAATAACGATTGTATATAAACCTGTTGTTTCATGTCCGGGCCATACGACAGGCATACTTTTATTTCCTGTTTTTTCCAGTTTTGGCCTTTAAGCTTTGTAATGATAAAGTACCAGCGCCTGGCAATGGTAACATTTATAATGAGTTTTCCCCCATAAGTCATTTCGGTTTTGCTGTCCAGCAATTCATCATCAATAAAAAGATCCGTAGTTAACATATCCCCGTTTAATCCTTCTGTATCAATATGTAATTGCAGGGGAGCATTAAACGACAGTTCTTCCGTTTCCTTTAAAGCGGGACCATTATTGTCATTTTGATAATAACGCCATTCGGACGAGACAATTTTTTGTTCACATTTTCCCGAAACATAAAAGCCTGCCGGTAATTTGTTTTCAGGTTCATTATGGAATGCTTCCAACCAGGCAACCGCGCTTCCGCATTTTCGTTTGGATATGACGCAACTTATTCTGTTCCCGATAATATTTCGGGCATCATTTTTTGTGAAGTTTAATCCACCGGAGTCTACTATTCGCCAAATCCAGCGTTCTTTACCAATCTTTGTTTTCGGAGTGTCAGAGTAGTAATCGTTTTCACCAACATACGCGATCAGTCTATGATCGTCTTCTTTGCTGCCAATGATCACATGAAGAGGATCTTCCAGGCTTCCCCAAGCGACCTTAAAGTCCTTGCTGTCTTCTATTCTTATTCGTTTGACACCAGGCATGATAGAAAGGGGGTTAAAATAAAGGAAGCATGATTGTCTTTTGTTTTGAAAAAGATTAAAAAGGCTGATTTATTTAATGAAAATTGTAATACAGACATAAAAATCCTGTTAAAAAATATTAATAAAATAAATGGTCGATGCTCAAATATAGAAAAATCAACGTATATGTTAAAATTATTATAAAAAATATTGAAAAATGTTTATGTTATTGTTGTGTCGGATCATGTAACTATCTGATCATACACTCTCCGATTTCTCGAATTATTATCACATATCAACGCTATTCTTTACACAAATTCTCCAAATGAGTATAATTCTTCCTATTTTTGCGGAAGATTTTATAACTGAAAGACATCATGGCGAATATTATTGCAATTGTGGGACGACCGAACGTGGGCAAATCAACGTTGTTTAACAGGCTGATTGAGCGAAAACAGGCCATTATGGACGATGAAAGCGGCGTGACCCGCGACCGTCATTATGGAGTAGGTGAATGGACCGGCAAGACGTTTACCGTTATCGATACCGGCGGATATGTGTACGGTTCGGATGATGTCTTTGAAAGCGCTATTCGAAAACAGGTGGCTCAGGCACTGGAAGAAGCTTCCTGCATCATTTTTATGACCAGCTGTGATGACGGGCTTACCGAACTGGACAAAGAATTCGCCAACGTGGTGCGCACCATTAAAAAGCCGGTGCTCATTGCTGCCAACAAAGCCGATACGCACGAAAAAGCACAGATGTCCGGTGAGTTTTATGCCCTTGGACTCGGGGAGGTTTTCCCGATATCTTCCGCAACCGGTTCAGGTACCGGAGAGATTCTGGATGAGCTGGTGAAGATACTGCCGGATGATGCCGCAGATACCAGCGAGGATGAATTGCCTAAGATCTCGATAATGGGTCGGCCAAACGTTGGCAAATCGTCCTTCGTGAATGCTCTGATCGGTACGGAACGAAGTATTGTTACCGACATAGCAGGAACCACACGCGATTCTATCAACACCCGGTACAATCTTTTCGGGAAGGACTTTATTCTTATTGATACAGCAGGGGTACGTAAAAAAGCAAAAGTTAAAGAGAACATCGAGTTTTATTCGGTGATGCGGTCAATCCGCTCGTTGCAAAACAGTGATGTGGTAATCGTAATGCTTGATGCTACCCAGGGACTGGAAGCCCAGGACCTTAACCTCATCGGACTGGCATTACGATATAAGAAAGGGGTGATGATCATGGTGAACAAGTGGGATCTGATCGAAAAAGATCAGAATACTGCCGAAAAGTACCGTAAAGTGATCGAAGAAAGGTTGGGACAGATGAGTTTTATACCTATCGTCTTTACCTCTGTAATCACCAAACAACGGGTGTTCAAAGCGATGGAAATGGCGATCGAAGTGTATAACAACAAATACAAGAAGGTCTCTACCTCCGAGTTGAATGATGTTATGCTGAAGGAAATTGAGAAATATCCACCCCCTGCAGTTCGCGGGAAATACATCAAGATCAAATACATTACCCAACTCCCGACCCAGAATCCTACGATCGCTTTTTTCTGCAATCATCCGAAGCAAATTAAAAGTCCGTATTCAAGGTTTCTGGAAAACAGGTTACGCGATCATTTCGGGTTTTCCGGTGTTCCGTTAAAGTTGGTGTTCAGGGAGAAATAAGGTGGAAACTGCACGGGAAAAGTTATACCGCATCCTGCAAAAGCATGTCCCGGAAAATGCCGTACACTATTGTCTGGACCTGTGGATCAAAGAACCCTTTCATTTCAGGGTGACACGAAAGCGTCAGTCAAAGCTGGGCGATTACCGGCACGACCGCCGTTCAGGTGAGCATACCATCAGTCTGAATCACAACCTGAATCCCTATTCATTCCTTATTACCTTTATCCATGAATTTGCACATCTCATCACAACAAGCAAAAAAGGTATTAAAGCGACACCCCATGGAAAGACCTGGAAGAGCAATTTCCAGACGCTTATGGCACCCCTGTTGAATGATCTTGTATTCCCTCCGGAAGTGCTTCATCCCCTGAAACGCCATATGCGCAATCCAAAAGCTTCTTCCCAATCGGATGCTGCATTGGTCGCTGCCTTACGAAGTTTTGACGATAATCCCGGTGACGAGGTCATGCTTGACACGCTCGATACCGGGGATATCTTTGAATTTCACGGGCATGTTTACCGGAAACTGAATAAACGCCGTACCAGGATAATTTGCGAGCATGCACACAACGGGAGGAAATATCTTATCACAAAGATTGCGCTGGTGAAGGTGATAAAGGGTGAAATTTCGGAAAATCATGGTTAAAAAAGTGTCCGAAACTCAAATCTGGCTCATCTTTTTCATTTGTGATTGTTTGGCATAATATGTAATTAATGAGTATTTCTGATTAATCTTTTCAGAAATACGGCCTCTTTTAATTCGGTCTTCGATTCGTATCAGCTCGTTAGTGCCCGAAGCGAGACGCTTCTACATTCTCCTTCGATTCTTTTGTTTGCTCTTTGATCGATGATTCTC
>JBNKDZ010000579.1:0-3220 GCA_050288525.1 Cyclobacteriaceae bacterium | reverse complement strand
TTTTATTTTTAAATAAATATTTGTTTGGTTTTACAACCTACAATGTATATCTTATATACTATTGGCTGTTGAATTTGTGCCTGACAGGAAAATCATTTTTAAATAAATATTGTTTTCTAATTAAGACATTATACAATTTAGACACCCGATATCATGAAACTTCATCCTAACGAAATGTGGTTGTTCTACGACTGTCAGTCGAGCACCCACAAAAAAACGCGGGCTCTTGCATACAGCATTACCGAGCACGTAAATGAATTCATCCTGAAAGACTACAAAATTAGTAAAATGATGTGGTCGGAGATACTCAGCATGCTGGATTTACCGCCGAAAAAACTATTAAACAAATCAAACCCCAAATACCAGGCGGAAATTGCCAGACACACCTTTAATGACGATGATTGGCTGTCGATCCTGACGAATAATCCCTGTATGATAAAGGGCCCGATTGCCATCATGAACAATAAAGCGGTATTGTGTGAAAAACCTAAAGATATTTACAAACTAAAAAGCGTCTATCTCAAAAAAGAAACCCATTTCTAGAACTGACTCCTGGTATTAGGATTTTTTTCTCCGAAAATAGTTAATTTTGCAGGCTATGGAGAAAGTAGCCTTTTATACATTGGGGTGTAAGCTGAACTTTTCAGAGACCTCTTCTATTGTCCGGATTTTTGAACAACACGGATATCAACGGGTTGGATTTAATGACAAGCCGGATATTTATGTCATCAATACCTGTTCTGTAACAGATAATGCTGATAAAAAATGTAGACGGATCGTTAAGGACGCACAAAAAAATTCCGACAATCCATACATTATTGTGATTGGTTGCTACGCTCAGTTAAAGCCGCAGGAAATAGCAGATATCCCCGGAGTGGATGCTGTACTGGGGACATCCGAAAAGTTTCGATTACTTGAACTTCTGGACGGATTTGAGAAACATCCCAAGCCGCGTGTGCTTACTACTCCGGTCCGGGACATCAACAATTTTGACAACTCATTTTCAATTAACGACCGCACCAGAACCTTCTTAAAGATCCAGGACGGATGTGATTACTCCTGTTCGTTTTGTACCATCCCTCTGGCCAGAGGTAAAAGCCGTAGTAATACAATTGAAAATGTACTTGTGTCTGCCAATGAAATTGCCGCTAACGATGTGAAAGAAATTGTACTGACCGGTGTAAATACAGGTGATTTTGGAATTATCAATGGAAAAAGGAAGGAGCGTTTCTTTGATCTGTTAATCAGGTTAAATGCCATTGAAAAGATCGAACGGTACAGAATCTCTTCTATTGAACCGAACCTCCTTACAAATGAGATCATTGATTTTGTCGCAGATTCAGAAAAATTTGTGCCTCATTTTCATATACCTCTTCAATCCGGCAGCAACAAGATCCTTCGGCTTATGCGGAGACGCTACAAGCGTGAGCTCTATGAAGAAAAAGTTCGAAAAATACGGTCTGTGATGCCTGATGCCTGTATCGGAGTGGATGTAATTGTCGGGTTTCCTGGAGAAACGGATGAAGATTTTAAAGACTCCTGGCATTTCATAAATGGTATGGATATTTCGTATCTGCACGTTTTTACCTACTCTGAAAGAGAGAATACGGACGCCATAAAAATGGATGGCGTTGTTCCGAAAAATGTACGGGCAGAACGATCGTCAATGCTTCGGACATTGTCAGAAAAGAAGCACAGATATTTTAACGAAAAATTTGAGAACTCTACCAGAAAAGTGCTTTTTGAAAAGGATATTGAGAATGGCAAAATACATGGTTTTACAGATAATTATATTCGTGTAGCTGTTGAAATGGACAAATCCCTAATCAACACACTTACAACTGTTAAACTATTAAAACTGAACTCTTTCGGAGTAATGGAAGGACAGGTGCTCTGATCGTTATTTCGGATCAGTCTGTAAATATGTGGTGGCGAAGGGCGAAGAGCACAGCGCAAAGCGTTTTATCCCGAACATTCAGGTATCTACTGATTGACTAAGAATTTGTTACGCTTGTAATTCAGCATTGGAAGCATCAAATTCTTCTGCTTCAGTTGATCAAAATTATATGCCTTTTTTGTTCAAATACCGTAAATTCTGATTGATCCGTTATTTCTTGACAAACCGTTCTTCACGGTTATCAATATGCAGAAAATACAGCCCTGCTTTTAGGTTCATGACATTAATTTCATTGGCATCTCCCTGAAAGACTACATTACCGAATGTGTCAACAACTTTATAAGGCGTCTCCCTGGAGAGCGTGATTTTATCATCTACCAGCGCCGGATAAAAACTCACCGGATCGATGTTGTTGTTATAACTAAAAACGCTGCTGTAAAAAATCTTACCGTCATTCTGTAAATGCTTTATCCTGAATCGGTTTTCGCCGCTATGATACCTGGAAACAACGGAGTATTGGTTGGATTCAAAGGAGCCCTTTCCGGATATCGTTTCTTCATTGATCCAGTTTTTATAGAGATAATGTTCCAGGAAAAACTTTCCGAAAGGCAACTCTCCTACCGTAGACCATTTGATTGATTCGGCATCTGCAGTAACATTTAAAAACTGAAATTTACTTTTACTCCTGATAACCTGTGGATTGATGATTTTCGGATAACACCCCGGATAGTGTATTATTTTTATAAAGATCGGATCACCAACAGACAGGCCCTGCAAATTTATTTCAAATGCCGAAGTCTTTGGATATTTTAAAACCAGTTTTTCATTCAGGTATACTTCCTTGGTACAAAAATTGATCTTGTCTGAAGAGAGTGGATTCTGTACGTAAATGTTTTTTCCGTGATATTCGCCGGTAACAGTATACTCTTCATCCTGTGAAAATCCTTTGACCATCACAAAAAACACTAATACTATAATACCGACTAACCTCACTTTAATACTTTTTTACACTCCTTAATTACCAATAAAAATAAATATACACTTCCTAAATCTAAAATAGTTGATTTTTATCTTAAAGTTATTATGAAATTCTAATCTTTAAAATAAAACTGAAATATCAAATCTTCACAGGTAATTATTTTTATAAAAACAGGTAATTTTATTCCCTACACTTTTTAATACTTTCAGTGTCAACATTTATTACCATTTGATTTACGTATAAACCTTGATTTTATTATATAAAATCCCAAAAGCTATACCTTTTTTTACAATTCAACGCGTTTCTACTTCTTTTTAAAAATTTTTAATTCCAAATAATACACA
>JBNKDZ010000578.1:0-8941 GCA_050288525.1 Cyclobacteriaceae bacterium | reverse complement strand
TCAGGGTCTTTAAGCTTAATAACATCCCTTCGGGCAAAATACCCGGGAGCACTTACCTTAAACCGGTAATTATCTTCTTCCGGAATGCTAAAAAGATAGATCCCCTCCAGGTCTGATGTTGCCAACATTGTTTTACGGATCTTGTCACTCTCAAGAATAATTTCTGCGCTTAGGGGCTCTTTGGTTCTTGCATCGAGAATCTTTCCTTTTAAAGATAACATCATTGGTACTTGCTCCTCGGGTATGATTTCCTGCAATAAAGGGATTTTATATATGTTTTTATCGCCATTCGGGGAGTCGTCAGAAGACACAAAATACGCAAAATCTCCTGCAGCAGTGACACTGAAATAGGCATCCCAGCTTGATGAATTAATAGCCGGCCCCAGGTTTTGCGGTGTCGTCCATTCCTGCCAGGAATCATCCAGACGCCTTGTACAGAAGATGTCACTCTGACCATACCCTTTATGTCCTTCTGAAGCAAAATATAATGTTTTATTGTCGGGAGATAAGAATGGGGCGAATTCAGCCCTGGTAGTATTTATTGTTTTCCCGAGAGATACGGGCTTTGAATAGGCATTCCATCCGGTCTTACGGCTCAGGTACAGATCCTGTTCGCCAATACCATCACGTCGGTTTGCGGCCATAAGCAGCACTTCTTCATCGGCGGAGAGGTAGAAATCAAGGAATTCACCATGATTCTCAAAATCATCAATTTTCAGCTTATGCGGTTTGCCCCATCCAAGAGCTGTCTTTCTCGAGATAGAAACTCCCTGGCTAAGGCTGCCATCCGATTCATAGCCATTGATCAGTAATAATGCATTGCCGTCCGGAGAGATGGAACAGACGCCGTTAGCATATGAATCATTCAGAGGTTGACCCATGTTATGTGCATTCGACCAAGATCCTTTTTCAAACGTAGCATAATAAATGTCCTGAGGATCCATATTACCTCCTGTATTGTCCGGATGGAACAATCGCGAAAAATACAGGGTATTCCCGTCATGCGACACCAGGGGTTTTGCTTCGGAATAACGGCTGTTGATATTACTGGCCATGAGCTCTTTTTGAGCGGGAAAGGTCATCTCACGTTGTATGTTATAATTTGCTCCTGAAAGAATCTCACGGACATCCGCCAGGTTGGCATCTTCCATGATCCCTACCGCATCAATCTGACAGATCCCGGGAGTATAAATGGTATTCAGCTTTATTTCAATGGATTTTACACTGAATTGGGTCTTTGGCAAACTGAGTACCAGGGTCCGAAACTTGTCGGGAATATTTCTCGGGTTGTTCTGGTATACGATATGGCTGAACCCAAATGTATCCAGAAGCTTTACTTCAACGATCTTTCCCGGATTGTGATTTTCCACAATGATAATTTGCCGGACAGGATGAGGTCTGTCAAATCCCAGCTTTATATTGCCGAATTCCTTTTCGGATTTTAATCTGAAAGCTTTGGGATTAAGTGTTCCGGGAGGAAAAGCATCAGGTATTCCAAGTACCTGGTTTCCTGAATAGTCCAAATCGTCATACTGGTTATACTGGTATTCGAGATTTGAAGCCCATTGAATTTTGTTGATTTGTCCCTGAGTGGTAGTAGTCCATATAAGGCAAATTAAGAAAATTGCTCGTTTCATAAAGGGTAACGTTTTAATTATAAATAGTCGTTATGGACGCCCGACTTTATAATTAGTTATCCCTTCGGATGTACTATTATGCGTCTAAACTAACTAAAAAAATATTAAAAACTAATTTCTTTAGTTATTTTTTTTAGATATTCTTTGTTTTTTGTAGAAATGCGCAAAATATACATGCCTTTGGCAATTCCGGCCATGTCGATCTGACATTCTTTTGTATGTAATATTAATGGGTTACAAACCATTTTTCCGTTGATATCAAGAATCTGAATATCCAGAATATCCTCATTCAGGCTCTTAACAGTAAGATTATTGTCAAAGGGTACCGGATATACCTGAAAAACATGCTCATCATGATCTGAGACGGAGGTTATACCGAAGTTTACCGGATCTGATTCTGTGGTACATCCGTATTCATTGATAATGGTAATATGGTAGAATCCTGAAATAGAAGGTTTAAGATACTGGCCGGTAGTGTTAAGTGAAAGATCATTCCGATACCATTGTGCTTCGTCACTATTGGCAAACAAGGTATCATTTCGTTCTGTAATTTCGGCTTCCGGGTATGCAAGCGAATCTATGATTTCGACTTCTTCAGAGGTAATACAACCGTTTAAGCTGTTCTCCACAACTACAATGTATTGACCGGCTGACAGTTTACCTGCTTCAAAGCTG
This sequence comes from Cyclobacteriaceae bacterium, assembly GCA_050288525.1. Classification (GTDB taxonomy): domain Bacteria; phylum Bacteroidota; class Bacteroidia; order Cytophagales; family Cyclobacteriaceae; genus JBNKDZ01. The sequence continues at coordinate 6,629 of JBNKDZ010000578.1, read as the reverse complement.
TTTTGGAAAGCCGTAAGTTCATTGCCGGCAAGGATACTTTGTGAATACCATGTAATGGTACGATCCGTAATATCTTGCTGGTCATTAATAAGAATGCTAATATGACCTGTTAGATCATCTGCAAGGTTGCTACAGCTGTATTGTTTGTTCAATGAATCAATATAAATAATATCCCGGACAAGAGAGGCATCATCATGAATTTCTATTCCCGTTGAATCGATATATACCTTTCCCTGCGCATCCAGCACACGTAATGAATATTTTCCGGAGGAGAGGCCATTGTACTTATTACCTGTATGATCAGGCGTCCCGGTTACTTCATTTCCTTCATACCAATGGAATTCAAAATCGGTGGTATTTCCAAACATACTTACTGTAGCAGTGCCATCCGGATTAAGATCATCACACGAAGTATTTTCTGTAAGCACAAGATCTATCATCGCTTTTCTCTGACTGAATATTTCAACCTTGCTATCATTTGAGGACACAGGCAAAACCTGATAGTTTTCATCGGCGAATTCTATTTCTCTCGGATCATCTGTTAGTTTTAGTGTGGCGGTTATCCGGTTCATCCCAATGACTTTTAATGCCAGGGTAAATAAAACAGAGCCATCCGTTAATGTGCGGCTTATCGCATCATCCGGCGACCAGATAAAGATGAGTTTACCTTCATCAGTCAGGGTTGTTCCGAAACTTTCTTCATCAAGGTATTCTACCCCGTAATCCGAAACCGAAACATATTGAAGTGAATCCGGATTCCAGTTAAGTGATCCCTGAAAGGAAATGATATTCTCAAATTGATCAACACGAACCTGCATTCGGATGGTGTCTCCGGTTGCTGCTATTGCCGAATCGATGTTAATTTGTACCTGTCCGGAGACATGCACTATCACAAGAAATACCAACAGTATTCCAAAAAATAATCTGCGAAGGAAAAAATCAGTTAAAACCATTTTAATTCAATTGAAATCAATTTTGTAAATATACAATAAAAAACATAAATATTGTAAGTTAATTGGATTCAATTAAAAAAAATAACATTTCATAAAATCAAAAACATAATTTTACAATTCTTCTTTTAAGTATATATTTGAGGCATTTAAAAACAAAAGTCATATATAAATTCGCGGGATTATGAAAAAGATGTGTTTATATATTGTTTTGATTTCGTTATTCAATTTATGTACATCAAAAAAACAGCAGGAGACGGTAGATTTTGATTTGTTAAATCCGGAACAAAAGAGCGAAATTATAGAAAAAACAAGTGCTGACATCCTAAAGGATTCCACAAATCCGGATCTCTATTCTCTAAGAGGTCGGGCTTATTTTGCAACCGGTGAATACTATAAAGCGGTTCAGGATTTTATGAATGCCCTGAGAAATACAAATGATTTTGAAACAAAAAAACATTTGTACATCAATCTTGGAAAATCATGGTTAAATCTTGAAAAACCTGACAGTGCCTATTCATTTTTTAGAGGGGCAGGTGTTCTTGACTACAAGGATGCTGATGCATATGGGTATATGTCAATTGCAGCAGGACGGATGGAACTTTATCAACTGGCTTTCTGGCCGGCCAATTTAATGATGAGGGACTTTCGACACTCAGAAGTTTTTAGCCTTGATTCCTTAGATGTACTTAAAAATATATTTTCAAAAAAAGCATTTAGAGATCTTCCTGATCCCGATTCAATATATTCAGATAATCCCTTAATTTATGAGGACCTGGCTTATTATTTAGCTTTTAAGGAAAAATATGATAAGGCTGTCAAGTTGTATACCAAAGCGATCAACCTTCGCCAGGAGCGGATGGACTCCCTCAGTACGGAAAGTCCGTTGTATGAACTCGAAAAATATATTTTAGCCGGTGATTTTTATATGCGTGGGAACAACAGGAACAGTAAAGGTGATTCCCAAAAAGCGATTGATGACTACAATACTGCCATTGATATTTATAAGGGAAACTGGTATTTCTATCAAAACCGTGGATTTTCCTATCATCTTAAAGAGATGGATAACGAGGCTATGGAAGATTTCACCAAAGCTATTGAAATCGATCCCGGGAATGAATCTTCATATCACTATCGGGCTTTAACATATCTCTTATCCGGGGACAAAAAACGTGCGATGGAAGATGCTAAAATTGCGAAAAAGCTTAATCCTTATCATCCGGCTATTGATAAGCTGATATCTGATATACAAAAAGCAGAATAACCTCCGGACATTCAGTATTTGAAAGAAAAACCTCTTAATTAGTGAAAAAATCACTAAATTAACCATGAGAATATAATTTCTACAGGATTCTATTGCCTGATGGAAGAGAACCAGGCAATTTGTTATATTGAATCAGGAACCGGATAATAATGCACATCAATCTTAAAAACAAATCGATACTTGTGACCGGAGCAAGCAGAGGTATTGGAAAAGTCATCGCCAAAACCCTGATCTCCTGTGGGGCAAAAGTTGCCATACATTATAATAAAAATAAAAACCGTGCTGAACAGGCACTTGAAGAGCTCGGACCAAAAGCACATCTGTTCAAGGCAGACTTCTCCCAGGTTCTTGAAGTCACCCGTCTTTTTAATGAAGTGGTTAAAAAATTCAAAACACTTGATGTAATAGTCAATAATGCAGGCGTAGCCATAAAATCACCTCTGGGTGATGATGATGTACAATGGATTGATAACTGGCTGCTGACCATGGATATAAATCTGAATGCTTCGGCATTGCTTTGTAAGAAAGCGATCAGTCATTTCTCAGAAAAAGGGGGAGGAAGGATTATAAATATTGCATCACGGGCAGCTTTCAGGGGCGAAACCAAAGAATACTATGCATATGCTGCATCCAAGGCCGGCCTGGTAGCCCTGACAAAGTCAATTGCACGTACGTGTGGCAAAGAAGGGATCAAAGCCTTTGTTATAGCTCCAGGCTTTGTAAATGCCGGTATGGCAGAAGATTATATTCATGAATATGGTCCGGAATATGCGATGAAGGATCTTGCCCTGAAGGAAATGACACGCCCGGAGGATGTGGCGAATTTTGTAGCATTTCTTGCAAGTGGAATGGCCGATCATGCCACCGGAGGAACCTTTGATATCAATGCAGGCAGTTATGTGCATTAACAAAAAAAACAGGTTCGTAGAGACAAACCTGTTTTGGATCATGAAATACTAGTGAAACTATTTCCTTCTGAGATATATATTGCCATTAACTGATTGTACGGAAATCGGTACTCCTCCTCCGTTGATGGTTCCTTCAAGTTTAAACATTTTCATGTCGGGCCCCGGTAATTGAGAATACTTATTATTTTTGGCGTCGATCTCAAAATCAGTGAATGCCTCTCCATTGACAGTATTTAATTTCAGATCTGCTTTAGTTCCTGAAGGCAGACTGATGTCGACAAATCCATTAACAGACATGAATGAATTTGGTTTGTCAGGAGTAACTTTTGAATAGTTCACTTCGACACTGCCGTTGGTCATGGTAGCCACTACCGGACCGGTTATGTCTGCCAGGTTGAGATCGGAATTCAGGGATTTAATGTTTATTTCACCAGATATACCGGTAATTTTATACACACTTTTGCCATACGAAGTCATGGTGCCACTATGCATATCATTGATTACAAGTGTGCATTTGTTGGGGATCCTGAATTCAAATTCCTTATTAAAAGCTGAAGATAGTATTTTGGATACTTTAAATACATTACCTTCATTTTCGATGGACAATCCCAATCCGGTATTGTCATTGGTTTCAGAGCTCAGTGGTTTCAATCCTTTCGATCGTTCTTTTTCATCATCCTTATCCTCCTTATGTACAAATGGTTCAGGCATGGAAGGAAAATCAGGTAATACAAATACAGAAGAACCTGTACCTGTATTCTCAATTTTTTTTGAGGAAATCTCAATGGTATTCTTATCATGCCCGATAACAGTGATGTTTGTTCCTCCCATCATCAACATTATTTTACTGCCTTCGTCATTTTTGAACTCCGTAACGTAAGGCTTTTGTGCCATAACAGAAGCAGAAATGCATACTGCTATTGTTGCTAATAGTACATTTTTCATTTTCTTTTTTTTTAGAGCAGCTTCGTGATTCCTTCAGCTGCCTTATCCTTTACAATTATCATTTTATTTTCATTATTCATCAGGTCCTGCAGTGTAGGCAGAGCACGTTTTTCCTGCAGCTCAACCAACATTTCGATGAGCTTGATCTGGAGAATGGGATCTTCTTCAGAAGCTAAAACAGTAATAAATGCTTTTCGTACTTTTTCATGATTCCCGAATTTCAGCAATGCATCTGCTGCCGCATTTTTAACATTGGCATTATCATCATTATGTAAGGTGTTAATTAATGCATTGAGGATCTCATCTCCTGCCGAATCAAGTTCCATACAGCTGTATGTGGCAAGGATCCGCTCACTGACCGACTCGTTTTTTAGTTGATTCAGAACCACCAGTTCTTTCATTTCCTTAATGTCATCACGTAAGGAAGAAATATCGGTATCATCAGATATTCTTCCAGAGAACACAACTCCTATGGCAATACCTGTTATTAAAAACGCTACAGATGCGGCAATGCCCGACCACCATGAAACCTGTATACTTTTAACCACAGGAATATTTTCAGGAACAGAAATTTCAATATCTGTTGAATCATTCTGCATGGCCTGATACATCGCAAAGATCTCAGCATCTTCCTTGTATGCTTCAGGTATATTTTCTGAGGCAAAGATGTTCCGGATCTCCACTTCCTCCTCCATGGTAGAAGTGCCGTTGTAATACTTTTCCAAAAGTTCTTTTAATTTATTGCTGCTCATGATTCCTGATTTTCAAATAATTACTTTTTATACTTTTTCGTGCTCTTGAAAGATTTACGCGCATCGCATTCACATTCATCCCTGTCACCTCTTCAATCTCCTCGTAGCTGAAATGCTCGATGTCACGCATATGAATGATCACTCTTTGTTGTTCGGGCAAGGTGCCGAAAAGTTTTAGCATCAGATCCCGAAGGTTTTCAAAAGAAAGTTTGGTAAAAGGAGTAAAATTCTCCTGAAGACCCTCCTGCCCGTCTGTTCCAACCATTTGCCTGCCTTTTTCGGCTTTAAGTTTATCCAGACAATAATTTTTCATCATTTTCATAGCATATGCCTCCGGATTATTTACACTTTTCCAGTTATGTTGTTTTTTCCAGATTTTGATATATACCTCCTGTAACGCGTCTTCTGCATCCTCATGATTATGTAGCATCACCCTGGCAAGCCGGAAGAGTTTGTTTTTTACAGAAACCGGTATCATTTTCGTCACGTCCATTTCCATTTCATTTATATAGACGACACTTGATTAAATTCATTACAAGGAGAGTAATTTTTTTTATAAAAGAGGTAAGAAACAAGAAAGGTACAGGGCAAAGCACAGTGCGTAGTGTGAATATGTTCATCCCTAAATACGGTTGACCAAATTACATAAGAAAATATGATTGAATGAACTTAATTAAATCACATTTTGCTTAAAGACCATTTTTTCTCAGAATAAGCCTGATAAAGAGTAAATTAATCATTTTTGATTACTGTCACAACAACTTCTTTATGTATTGTTTGAATTAAAAAACTTATTTTATCGTATCAACCTGGAATGTTCCTGAAGGATTTTCTTTGGTAAGTTCAATCGTAGAGGTTGTTTTATCATATGTAAAATGGACGAGGTTTTTCTGATGATGGTCTAATTCTGTCATCAGGAGGTTTTTAACAAATAAAGATTCAATATCAGGAACATTCTCTATTTCGAGGTAAATTTCGATATCGTCACCTTCAAGCTGCCATCCCAGGTATGAACAGGTTCTATTGGTGTTATTTACTTTAACAATAAACTTTTCCTTCAAATAGCTTTCAAGCAGAATATTATTCTGTTCTTCGTTACCTTGTCCAAGTCGTATTTTTTGTTTTGACTTTTCAGATAACGCCAACTCAATATCCTCAATGTACACGGATATGATAATTTCTATCGACTGGTTTCCATTGTTATAGTTGATATCACACACACTCACATGATAGGGGTGTGAAAAAATAAAAAGATTCAGAATTTGTAAATAGTTGTATGTAGTAAGCATTTAAGTCAATTTATTATAGATTCTCAGATTTATACATTAATATTATTTTCTTTTGTAACAGGAGTTCCTGAAACATCTAAAGTAATTTCCTCTATTAGAAAAGGAGATAAAAGCTGTAAATATAAAACTGAAATGCCATAATTGTCGCGAGAACAGCTTCGCCTAAGTTCGCTCGGACACTAAATTAAAGCAAATTAACAAACTAAAAACTAGATTAGAAAGTTCTCTTAATTATCAAGACATTTAGTTATATAGGTTATTATTATTTTTCTACAAAAATCTTTTTAGTAACAACAGATAGATGCTCATCAATTAATTGAATTGTATACATTCCACTGTGAATATTATTTAGGTCAATTTTTTCTTGATTTGAGCTTATATAAATAGTCTTAACCATCTTGCCTTGCATATCTATCAATTTAATCTGTCTAAAATCTGCTATGTTATCAACTATAACATAGTTTTTTACAGGATTTGGATAAATAGTTACATCCCGACCTGGGTTTACTCCTGATTGCGTG
>JBNKDZ010000577.1:0-3132 GCA_050288525.1 Cyclobacteriaceae bacterium | reverse complement strand
TGATATCCATCAAATAATGAATTTTTCGGAATCTTATATTTAATACCGGAATTAAGTACTGTCCCACTTGAGTTAATCGGGAATCCGTATATTTTCGGAACAATGGACGGATCAGCACTTCCCGAAGAATATTGAGCAGTCCAGAGCTCATTACCTTCATCGTTTATCTGAACACTGGAAAACGGATTAGCTCCTCCGTTGATATCGTAATAACCTATCTGAGGAAGAATATACCTGTAATTAAACGCATATAAGTTACCTTTACTGTCTTTCCCACATTTGGAACCAGTATTCGTTCCTGTAGTTACCTCGATTATTTTATTGAGGTCAAACACCCGAAGACCAAGTTTTGTACTGGCTATATATACTTTTCCTTTAAAATAGGCAATTCCGCCTGCATGGATATTTAAAGGCGCATATGTTCCGTATTGAGTATATCCTGAAACAGATGAAGGAATTTTTGGTTGTACCAATAAAATATGACGGTAGGTAAGATAGGTATCCGAACTTGGACTTATATCCAATAAAGAGATCCGTGATCCTTTATATTCAGAGGAATTGCGTGCGTACCATGTAATAAGAAGATATCTGACTCCGTTTTTGGTAAATCCGGCAATTCCCTGAGGTCTCCACTGATCTGTTGTCTCATCACTGTTCCATCGAATCCCTCTTGCTCTGTTTGCTTCAGGGATGTTGAATCCATAAACTTTCGTATAAGAACTTCCGCCAATTGCTTGCCTGTTTTTGGAAATTTGAGATGGATTCAGGAACCTGAATCCATTTATATAACTACTCGTATTCGTATATAGCTCAACGGTTATTTTTGAAGTAGCAACAGATCTTACGGTATTTATTTGCGTTGACAGGCTTTCATTTGGATTCGAAGGTAGAACCATTGAATCAGTGCAGCTACTCAATAACAAAGCAGATGCGAGATACTTAATCCATGATCTGATTTTCATAATATCATTTTTTTAGTCATTCAAAACTGATAATTAGATGTAGCCGCCTTACCCAGCGGCTACAAATGTTATTATTCGATTATTTCAATTTTAATATCATCCAGGAAAATCCGGTTTTTACCCTGACCAACTCCCTGCAGATCATAATCACCCCCAAGAAATTTTATTTGAGTATCGGATTTTGCTCCCGTAACGGTAAAAGTATATGCTCTGTCTTCTGCCCAAATATCATTTAAAACACCTGCATCATCTTCGGCTTTGGAATTTGGCACGTTGTCGATGGTAAATTGTGAAATATCAGACTCTCCTGCTCCTAAGACAGATACATTTAATACTCTGTCATCGACATTACCCCCGGAAGAAATGTATACAGCTGATTTAAACGTCACTTTCAAATTGACTGTGCCATCAATATTTAGTTTTGGAGAGATCAGGTCACCTCCATATTTCGTTTTTCCCAACTTCACATAACCATTGCAGGCATAACAAAGCGGTTCGTTCTTGGAATATTCATTTGGTGTTACGGTCCATCCTTTTTCCCTTTCTTCCTGTGTCCAGTTATCGTAGCGGACAGCATCCGAATATTCATAAGGCACAACACTTCCATATTTCAACCAGTTGAAATCTTCAACTAACAGTATATTGCCTGGTTGTTGACTAATCAATATTTGTTGGTCAAGATCCGAGTATTGTTCCGAACTGATTGTTAATAATTCCGAACGTTCCAGACCCGTATTTTTTGATGCCAACAACCTTATTTCCGATTCTGACACATGCACTTCAGAAAGCCAGGTATTATTTTCTATCGTATAACTCCAGTTTACATTTGATAGTACATTAATCACTATTTCTCCTCCAGATGACTGGATGGATACATTTTCCTGATCTTTAAGCGTAATATATGGAATACTTGCAGCTTGTTCTACAAGGAAATATACAGGTTGTTCTTCTCCGTCCACCATAAAAGCATAATCGACAGACCGGGTTTCAAAAGTCGGATTATTTTTTACTGTTAATGTAAATATACCATCTCTTTCACCTTCTGCGGGAAATACATCCACCCAATCATTTTCTTCCCTGGCAACAATTTTCCATGGGCGGTTCGACCGGACGACATAACTTTTTGAATCTCCTTCAAAGTCTGCCGATATGCCGGTAGGATTATCTTCAATATTAAAATATGGATCTCCGGAAAAATGCTCTTCCTCTTTACATGCTGTAACCAATATAACAAGAATTACAACTACGATTCGGATGTTGAAAATATAATATCTAAACATTTTACATTAATTTAAAAGTTAATTATCACCTTCAATGGCTTGTTTACTCCACCAGACAGGGGTTTTCATATTATTTTCTCCCCCCATTCTTCCGAGAGCAACTCTGGCATTTTCTCTGTTTGTAGCCATTGTTGTAGTAGGATAAGCGAAACGGGTGGGGAGAATATAATTATTAAAGACGGTGCCTGCTCCAATTGTAAGTACAGGATATCCTGTTCTTCGATACTCATGATAGGCTTCCATACCTACCCAGAAAAGGGATAAGAATTTTTGATTTGCAATCAATTCCTCTTTATTGTCGGAAAGGTCCCAGGAAGCCAGATCTGACGACAATAAAGCTGCAATGTCGTTATCCGTGATTATTACAGGAGTTTCACTATATTGGCCCAGTTCTGCCCATTTTTTAATAGAGGCAGTGACTGCATTTGTATAATATTCCTTTGCACCACTTGCTCCTCCTGTTATAAGTCCTTTATATGCTGCTTCAGCGAGAATAAACTGCACTTCTGAATAATCCATAAACCAGCCGGGAGCATCAACCCTGCAAAATACAGTTGCGTTCAGCCAGGATGCTCCTCTATCAACAGAGCTCTGCTCCTGTTCTGTACATCCGGCAACTGTCCCGATCCAAATACTATCCGGATTAGATTCAGTACTTGGATTTTTCTTTCCTATAACTGCAAGACGAGGGTCTTCATACACTTGTTTTCCTTCATTATCTGTTAAAACAGTCATATTTATCAGCTGTCTGGTAAGTTTACGTCCTGAACTGGTAAAATTTCCTTCATTCGTGTCGGAAAACTCATTTCGATACGGATCGTTCCCTGAGAATATTACTGTCGCATTATCATCATTCGAAGTAAATACCGGATATGAGGATGGATCATCGA
>JBNKDZ010000576.1:0-5722 GCA_050288525.1 Cyclobacteriaceae bacterium | reverse complement strand
CAAAAAGGCACATTGCTGATCTTCGTGGAGGTAAAGACACGTACACCATCTGGTTTTGGATTCCCTGAAGATTTTGTGGATCGCAAAAAGCAGGACCGGATAATAGAGGCGGCAAACCGCTATCTGGAGGACAACAACTGGAATGGAAACATCCGCTTTGATATCATTTCCATAGAAATAAAAAAAGGCATCCCCGAGCTGTTACACATCGAAGATGCCTTTTACTGATCAGCCTGATTACTTAGAACAGGTCAATCATTATAAATACGACACCTGCCAGAATCATGGCAACGCCAAAGAAGATCAGGATATCTGAGAAGACAGCTCCCAACAACAGGAGGATCAACCCGATACCACCCAGGATAGCGCCTATTCGGGTATACCCGGTAAGGCCCATTTCCCGCATTGTTTCTTTTGAATCGTTTACAGATGACGCATTGGATATTTTAGCTTTCTTAAGTGCTTTAATATCACTGCGAAGCTCTTTTCTTAATTCTCTTTTGTCCTTGCGGTCCATATTTTTAACCATAGAAACGAGTTCCTCGGTTTCCATAAGGTCTGCTTGTTCTTTCGTTACACCGATCTTGTGATAGATCTTTTGCTCTGCCTGCTCCAATCGTGCTTTTATATCCTCATCTATAACAGGTTCTTCAGAAGCATATAAGGTTACATCCTCAACCGGTGTCTGAGCCTCTGTCATTTCCTGAGTTTCTGCCTGAGCAGTATTCAGGTCTTCTACCTGTACCGCCTGATTTTCAGCAACTTTATTGTAGTTGTAATGGCCGAATTTATATGCTGAAGCATAATCCAGCTTGTTTGATGTTGCACAAGATGCCATGATAACCACAGCAATCAATGCCGCAATCATATTAATTTTTTCAAATAAAACTTTTTTCATCTTTCTGTGTATTGATAGTTTGTAAAAATCAAACTGAATATTAAATAATATATGTATTTATTCAAATTATATTTATGTTATTTGATTCAAAATGTACTTAAATAGCTGCTTTTTCAGGCTATTTGAACATCCTGTTGTTTATTCTTCGGAGGAAATCCGTATATGGCAGCAATATTATCATGACAATAAACGGCCAATATCCGGCTTTATACCGTGACAATGTGCCGAAGTTCGGGCATGAAAATGCAATAAGAATATCTGCCACAACAATAAAAACAAGGATCGATATGATTTTATTATAATCGGTGATCGTATTTTTTCTCAACCTGAATAATGAAAACACCCCCAAAACCAGTATTATCAGATTTTCAATGGATGCTGTAACCTGTAAAAGATTTGATGCTTCAAAAATTAATGGCCGGAACAGCCCTGAAAAAAAAGCTACCGGTGTGTTCCATAAATACGCAGAAAGGCTTCCGTCAAAGTTGAAATAGGTAAACACATCATTTGGATCTGAAGCCCTGATAAAGGCATTATAATTTTCATACAAAACACCTGACACATTCGCAATGTGAAGATTGTAGTGAAGCAACGACGCTAATAGCAATAATCCGGTAAACGTGCCTGCCCATATGCCTGCAAACAATCCTTTTCTGTTTTTCAACCATGAGGAATGATGGTATAGGATCTCCGTAATGCCATACGTGAGTAGTACAGCTATGGATGTTGCGGCAAAAAAATATTTTAATTTCCATAACAGAAATAGTCCGGAGATCAACAGTATTGCGGAATGCGTTGAAACGCTTTTTTTATACGAGATCTCTAATGTCGCACCAAATACCACACATAATGCAGGGATATACAGGCTTTCTTTAATGACACCTGTCCAGATGACAAATCCCGGGAGAAACATAAATGCCAATATTCCAGGCAGATAGGCGCTTTTGGAGTATTTTTTTAAGGAAAAAAGGAAATAAAGAATTCCCGCATAACTAAAAATACTCAGATAGACCGCCATCAGCCAGTAGTTTCCAGCAGTAAAAAAATGCAAAACCGCCATAATGACAGAAAAAAACAAGGCTCGTGGTTCATCTTTAAATACCAGTGAATTTACCAGAGGAGAATTCCGGATATCGGTGAGCACCTTCCAAAACTGATCCGGATGGTCTTTCACATACCCTGCAATGGTTCCTGCTTCCCTGAAAAATACGAATGTGTCACCTCCATCCGTGTAATAAAAGGTATAGAGGAGACCCAGCGTCAGTCCGGCAAGGATCTTTAGCACCAGCCCGGAGGTCAGAAGCCATCTGTGATCCTGTTTCCATAGTTTTTTTATTATCCCGTAAAAAAGGATCCCTATAAAAATGATATGAAAGATTAAGATCATACTTCTTTATGAATTATTCCTGCCCCGATGGTACAGTTCAGGCAACGTTTCTTTTTACAAAATTCATTATGCAATTCAAGTAAAGCCTGTGAGTCAAAAGCAGAGGACACTTGAACCCCTGTTTGTTCCCACAATGCAATAATATGATTTTTTTCCGGTTTTAATTGCTGTAAAAGATCAAGAGCTTTGTCTGAATAGTCATCTTCATCAAGATATTGCCCATGCGCATATAAAATTGGCACCAGGGTATTGATGAGAATACCATTCCTGCTAGCTAAACCTATTTTTTTAAATTTGGACTTCGCTTTTTTTCCAAAATGATAATGTTGTTGCCAGTATTCCGACTGTTGGGTATCCATCGTTTTTAACAAATCTCCCTGGGTATGAAAATCATGAAGCATGGAAAACAGATTTGGCTGTTGACATAGCAAAGCAGCAAACTGTGCAATACGAATGGTTGGAAAGCTGGCAGGACGCAATCGTAGGAATTTCCATTGAAAAGCTTCGCATAGCTGCCGGAGATTATATTTCTTTTTATAAAACTGATAGTCGGTTTTCAATTTTAAAAAATAGGCTCCCTTATTGGTCCCTGACAAGAATCCTGCCTGTCCGAACAACAGGGCTTCCACCTCATTGAGTCGATTTGCATGTCGTTTTATGATTTTCAGAGGCAGGGATCTTGCAAGGTTCAAAAAAGGAATTGTGTTGATCCGCAATCCGAAATTTACAGCAAGCAGTCTGTAGGTGGTCTCTTCCCAATCATTTCCGGTATGATCCAGTTCATCAAATACTTTGTGAGCTTTTTTATTGAGTCGTACCGCTATGGTTTTGTCAAGCATGGAGGCCAGGGATAATTCCGGCCATTGTGCTTTCATTGAGCTGCACAGTATGGTCGGATGACTTTGGATCAGCTTATGGTAATTCCTGATCAGAGCCGGCTTGATCAGGTGCATAAGTTCTATTGTAGGGATAAAGGATCCGTCTGATCTTTTTGCCGGAACATCGTTCTTCCATACTACGTGTAAGATCACATTATCGTACTGTTTGTCGTGATGATGACCATGGCGCGACCAGTCTTCCGAAAAGATATGAACTTCAATATTACCAGTCCAGACGATGTCGTTGATCCGTATCCTGGCCTCATTAAAATCGGGGCCTGCATCAGTGTTGTGGTGTCCTGTCTTAAAAATGGTGACAGGATGTCCATCAGTTGTTGTAAGGTCTGTTGTATTAAAATATTGGTACTTCCAGACAAAATGCAAAAAATCTTCGTCCATTGTATTATAAGGTTGATAACTAAAAAAGAATTACAGAACCGATAAAAATTACATGATTCGGTATTCTGTTCGTTAAAAATAAGAAAAGCTGGTTAAAAAATGCTTGTTTGAGGATGTATTATTTATCAGAATATTCTTTTGTTCCTGAATACAATTCATATTCCAGCAATCTGCACTCAATTTTTCCATTAAAAAACGGGAGTTTCCTTTTTGTACGCAGGCCAACTTTTTTAGCCAAATCCATATTCCCGGTAAAGATATAACCTGTATAGCCGCTACATTTTTGTTTGAAGAAATCCCCGATCTCTTTATACTGCTTTTCAAGCTCTTCAATCTCTCCCAACCGTTCACCATAGGCCGGGTTAAGTATAACTATCCCATTACCCTGTGGAATTTCGGTTTGCTCGAAATAACAATACCTGAAATCGATCAGGTGGTCGACTCCTGCTTTGCGGGCATTGTCACGGGCAGCTTTGATAGCGTACCTGTTCATGTCAGTAGCAATGATCCGGAAATCAAGTCGTGTTTTACGGCCGGCACTTTCGATCTCATTGCGAATCTGTTTCCAATATCTCGGATCATATCCTTTGATGTGCATAAATCCATAATCATCGCGCAGCTTCCCTGGATAGACACCTGTAGCCATTAATGCAGCTTCTATGGCAAGGGTGCCACTTCCGCACATAGGATTGATAAAATGACTTTTTCCATCCCATTTTGAAGCATTTATCAGGGAAGCCGCCAGGTTCTCCATCAGGGGGGCTTTCCATGGATTGAGGCGATAACCATGTTTGGCAATGGTTTGTCCGGAACTGTCATAGTAAACATCTACCATATTTTCCATCCACCGGAAGAAGATCACTGTTTTGGTTTTGTCTGGTCCGGTATCCGGCCTTTTATGCATTTTTGACTTTATCCTGTCGACGATAGCATCTTTCATTTTCAGGTTGGCAAAACGGGTGTCATTGATGTTTGAGTTTTTTACAAACGAGTCAACACTGAAGTATCCGTTATGCAGGATAAGATCTTCCCAGGGTATCTTAACTGCTCTTTTATAAAAAACATCCGGATTGTCCGCTTTGAATGAGTCGATATGTACCAATACCCTGTTGGCTGTCCGGAGCAGGTAGTTCAGCTTCATCACATCAGTGTATTTCCCTTCCGTAATCACGGCTTTCGGATCCTTTTCAATAACCGGGAGGCCCAGGGATTCCAACTCCATAGCCAGACTATCACTCAGTCCCGGAGCACAGGCAACAACAATTTTAGCGGGGTATTTTACGATCATATGGCTGATCTGATTATTATGTGAAACGATTCTGCAAAGGTATCAATTTGGTAGAGGATATAGGTTAATAAACCATAAAAAAAGAGGCTGCCATCTGACAGCCTCTTTGAACTATTTCCATTAAGTGATAATCTTAAGAAATCAGAGAAGCGATAAAATATTCTCTGTTCATGCGGGCGATGTTGGACAGGTCGATGCCTTTAGGACATTCAGCAGCACATGCACCAGTGTTGGTACAGCCGCCAAAACCTTCCTTATCCATCTGCTCAACCATTGCAAGCGCACGTTTTTTGCGTTCAGCCTGACCTTGTGGTAACAGGGCCAACTGAGAGATTTTGGCACTTACAAACAACATAGCCGAAGCATTTTTACAAGCTGCCACACATGCTCCACAACCGATACATGCTGCGGCATCCATTGCAAGATCCGCATTTTGTTTTGGTATCGGAATAGCATTAGCATCCGGAATACCACCGGTATTTACAGACACAAACCCTCCGGCCTGCATAATCCTGTCGAAAGCACTTCTGTCGACTACGAGGTCTTTGATCACCGGAAAAGCTTTGGCTCTCCAGGGTTCGATGGTGATGGTTTTACCATCCGGGAAAGATCTCATATGTAACTGACATACAGTGATCTCCTCTTCAGGTCCGTGCGGACGTCCGTTGATAAACAAGCTACACATACCACAGATACCTTCACGGCAGTCGTGATCGAAGTGTACAGGGTCTTCCCCTTTGGCCGACAGATCTTCGTTGAGGATGTCGAGCATTTCAAGGAAAGAGCTCCCCGGAGATATATTGGTTACCTGATAGGTTTTAAAAGCACCTTTAGACTTAGCATCCTTTTGACGCCATATTTTCAGGGTATAG
>JBNKDZ010000575.1:0-2624 GCA_050288525.1 Cyclobacteriaceae bacterium | reverse complement strand
GGTAAAAATAATTTCAGCAGTCTAACAGACACTATTTGAGAAACTTTCACTGCAGTTTCATCTATATTGAAACATTCAGGCAGGACGCTGTCTATTACGGAATCTAAATAATCTTTATCATTCTGTAATAGTTTGGAACAGTAAGCCGGATTTGTAGTGCAATTGCATCCTGCATAGCAGAATGTACAGGCCAGATTACAGCGATATGTAATAGCCAGTTCGGATAACACCGGGTATTTACTGAAATCTTTGTTAAATGGTTCTTTGGCAACGGCAGGATTGCAGCTGAATTCATCCAGGTTTCCTTCAAGGTATTTTTTTACACCGATGAGGAACTGAAGTATCTCTGGTTGCTTTTCTTTACCGGAGACCTTTTCAAGTTCAGAAAATGTGTGTCCGTCCAACAAGTATTTTAAGATTTTTACACCTGTCTGGTTTAGTTTTGTGGCCTGATTAGGCATTTTAATGAGCAACATATCTTCTTCGCGCACAAAAATGTACGGTTTTACATTTCGGATGAATTCATCCACCCAATGTGTTTTGCGATATGTTTTTTTGCCCCACATGCCAGAGAAATTAATGGGATCCTCCGCTTACACACGCCGAATGGCATGCCGAATGACACGCTGAATGGCATGCGGAGTGGCAAGCTGAATGGCATGCAGAGTGACAGGCATCATGACATACATTTATATCGAGCAACATATCCTCAACAACAGATCCCTGTATGAGGTGGTCGCTCTGTACCGGAAGATCCTGATCATACCTGAATGGGTCATCATGGTAAGAATAATGATGATAATGATGCGAATGGCAATACCAGTAATACCATGAATGGTCATCAGATCGCTGAGAACCTGATCCAATTCTGTTATCGGACTTTTTAGCTTCTTCTTCTACCCAGGCATTCAGCATTTCTGCATAATATTTTTTGGTCGCGTCTACATCACAGTCCCACGCTTTCTTTTGTATATTCCTCACCGCCAGATTCATAAGCCCTTCAAGTTCCTGTTGTGAAAATTCACCATCATCCGCAAGTGAATAATAGAGCTTATTCTCGTAATCATCAAGCTCAGACATGTTTTTGCCTTTATGCACCGTTGCACGGAGTGGAGATACAGAATTCACATTCAGATACCCTTTCTTTTCCATCAGGGTGATCATGGCGCTGATGATCCTTTTTATGGATATGCCAAGGTAAAAACCAGCCTCAAGTACCGTAAGGTCTTTACAAATCTTACCAGGAATATGAAAATGTGAAAGCTTGATTTCCGGAGGAGTCCAGTTGAGCTTATCCCAGCTCACTTCATCAAGCCCTTGTTGTGCTTTCAGCATTGAACGTTGCTTGGATCTGTTAATAAACAAAAACAGCAAGGCAATAACAGCGATGCCACCTAGTAGAATGGGCTTTTGATTGCTTTTCTGATATCTTTTTTCATCCGATTTTCCCAGGTTCTCAGGAGCGAGATCAAACCATCCTGCCGGAAGATAAAACTGGGTTCGCATATGATACATATTGCCCGGATTTTCCTTGTGAAAAACAATTTCAAGAAAGCCCGAATCACTTTTTCTGTAATCAATAAGGTATTCTTCATTTACAAACGGCTCAGTGAGCACCACCTGGTTTTCCTCAACATATGCCCGGACAGCATCCGGACTAATGTTCGAGATGTTAACCGGTGTGATGAGAGTGAGGGTATAATGTTCCTGTGACCATCCCTCATCCCATTGAACAGGTGACCAGTTAAACACCACAAGTTTCCTGTTATCTGCCGAAGTGGTGGTGTCTACATATCCTGCAGCGGCAAAATTGGTATTGAAATAATACACATAGGTGAGTTCGCCTTCTGATACCCCCTGACCATTGGCAAGAATTATATCCCATTTATCCGATCCGACTTTGGAGATGTCAAGATCATATCTGTTTCCTTCAGAATCTACAGCATACGATTCTGCTCCGAACCCATTAATTTTTAACTTGTCATTACCTCCGAAATAAAAACCATGCATTTCTGAAAGGACATCCCAGTTAATCAGATACCTGACAGTGGCACTTCCGTCAGCATTTAGTTTTACGGTTGTTTCAACAAATCGTATTGATCCTGTTGCATATACATTCGAAGTAAAAAAAACAAAACAGGATAATAGCAGGAGTATAGGAAGAAGTTTTTTCATTATAAGAAATAAAAAACAGGTATTTATTCGATTTAATTGGAAAAATACATGAGACCAGCATAAAAAACAAAGATATTCATCCAAAATGGAATAATATACCTGAATAAATAACATTTCTGTCAGGTTACATCCAGACCGTTAGCTCATGAAAGAATTGAATGCATGACTGTATCGCTTATTATTAACAACCAAAACCAATTATAATTATGAAAACCAAATTAATTAGAATAGCCATATTCTCATTTTTGATTATGGCTTTCTTCACTATATCATGTAATGAAGAAAAAATACAACAAAACCCGGCCCCTGAAATTTTAACAGCCCAAGAAAAGCCAGATGTGTCAACACAGGCCAGACACGGACATTGGCGGTTTTGCATATTTGAGATAGAGCGGGGAAGAAAGATATTTATAGGACCAGGCAGTCCACGTTGTGTTAGTTGGTTGCCC
>JBNKDZ010000574.1:0-3449 GCA_050288525.1 Cyclobacteriaceae bacterium | reverse complement strand
ATTCATCCACAACATGGGCTTCAATAATATTGAATAGCAGTTCCGGATTTACATTACCACAGGTTGGGCATTCACCTACTTCACTATTAATCTGGGCATCCATTCGTTTGAAATACATCACTCCTTCCACCGGATTTCCATAATATATCTGATAGCCTCCTGTATCAAGAATGATCATTTTGTCAAACATTTTATAAATGTCCGACGATGGCTGATGAATAACCACAAATATTAATTTACCTTTCAGGGCAAGTTCCCGCAAAAGATCCATGACATTTTCCGAGTCACGTGAAGACAATCCTGATGTTGGCTCGTCGACAAAAAGAATTGAAGGTTCGCGAACCAGTTCCAACGCAATATTTAACCTTTTGCGTTGTCCTCCGCTAATAGTTTTGTTAAGTGGCGAGCCTACTTTTAAGTCTCTTCTGTCAAACAGTCCCAGGTTATGCAGTGTTTTATTGACCAGTTCTGTGATTTCCTTATCATCTTTGTCTTTAAAGCAGAGCTTTGCACTATAATACAGGTTTTCAAACACGGTCAATTCTTCAATCAGTAAGTCATCCTGAGGGATTAGGCCAATTACGCCTTCCAGTTGTTCCTTCTCGATATGAAGGTTAAGGCCATTTATTAAGACCTCTCCGGAGGACGGTGTGTCAATTCCGGACAAAACATTCAGAAGGGTCGTTTTCCCGGCACCGCTGGCACCCATAATACCGATTAAGCGGCCATGTCCTTCAGAGAATGTAATATTTCTCAGCCCAAGATTTCCATTGGGAAACCGGAAGCTAACATCGCGTGCTGTAAAAGAGATTCTGCTTGATGTAATATCTGCCATATAATGAGATACGACATCACTGTAATAAATAGGGGATCCCTTGGGGAGTTTGACTGTACTTCCGTTGGCAAACAGGTAGATACGTGTATTATTAATTGGTAAGCCATTGAGAAAAAGATCCTGGATTCCTGTATATCTCAAGAAATAAAGATCAACACTTTTAACTCTTAAGATAAAGATATTTGTATCTAAATGTTTAGTATGGATTTTTTTTGCATTCTCGTATCTGTCTTGTTTGTCATTGACAATAAGGATATTGTTGTCATCTAACTCACGGGGATCATTTTTAATTACAAACAGTTCAATACTTTTAAACTCATCATTTGAAATATTAAATACTTCTGCTACTGTATTTAATATAGCCATGCGTTGATCCGAGAATTTCCTGTCTGCATTGATAATTTCGAAAAGGCGCACAAGTGCGACAACTTTCTGTTTTTGGGTAAGAGTTTTATTGATTTTTTTGCAAAGCCCGAGTATCCTGACAGAATCTTTTACTGAGGTCAACCGATTCTTCTTCTTATCTTCAGGATCAGCATTTCGCAGACCGGCATGTTCTTCAAAAAGCCCAAAATATTCCGAGACTTTTTCAGCAGTAATTTGCTGTTGCAGGAAGTTTTTGACATATTCCACCTGCGTTTTTTCTACACCTTCATCTTGTTTTGCGACAATTGCAAACAATTGCATAAGGGCTTTTAAAATCTTTTCACTCATTCTTTTACCGGTTTATTTACAACACTCACACCCTCATTTTTTAACCTGAGTATGGAACCTGCTCAAAAGGAACATCAACGATGTCTGAATACTCTTCCCCGGCCTCTTCCATATCTTCATCATCCTCCGGGTAATGCCATCTTATCAGCACATCGTTACCTTTTTCATGAATTTCTTCCAGTTTCATGAGGATATCAAGCAAAAGTTTCGATGATGCTGTATTGAAATACACCAATTTGAAATTAAAAACTGTTTTTGCATTTGGGGATTCAGCATATTCATCGAGCCATGATAAAATAGGATCATAAAATGATGCTACATCCTCAGGAAGGGAACGGCCCGAAATTTCCATAATTTCAGCATCTTTATCTAATATTACTTTTGGAGTATCTTCAGTACCTTGAATTTTGATTGTTTCCATAATGGATCTTTTATAATAGTTTTAAATATTTTCCGAATTTATGATCAATTATAATGACTATTCTTCTCTTCCAATAGTCGAAGTTAATAAAAAGAAAGATGTATCGTCAGAAATGGGCAGGAAGTGATATTCCAGATCCCTTCCGGTTTTACGTTTAATATCAATAAAACCTAATCCAGCCCCCCCTTTATCTGATAGTCGGCCCTCTTTCATTTGTCTTTTATAAAGATCCTTCAATTCATCCTTGTTCATTTTGTTTATGCTCTCGAGCATTTCTGTTAATTCTTCGATCCTGTCGTTATCTACAGCATTTCCTGTAGTGACACTGTACTCATTATCGCCTTTACTTACCAGAAAGATGCCTCTTCCGGAGAAAAGGAAATCGCTTGAGGTGAAATCATCGGCATGTTTGCTGATATTTTGCAGGCATTCGACCATAACATGGAATACTTTTCTCTGAACAGTGCCAGGTTCATCTTCTTTAGCCATATTTGACTCTGTAAGAGAAGTAAAAGCTTTAGTTATTTGATGAGTAATTTCACCTTCATAGACCAAAGTAATTTCATGTGCTTTCATGGATTTATAGAACTCATACACAAATTCCAGAAATCCCTTTACATCTTTTTTATTATCCATAGCTAAACCATTTAAAAATCAAATTAATTCTATACCAATTAATAATACATCATCTATTTGTTTATGATCACCTTTCCAATTTGTAAAATCTTCTGCAAAAAAAGTATTAAATTTTTCCATTGTCAAGTCTTTATTCTCAACAATGAGTTCTCTAATCCTTTTTGGAGAGTACTTTTTTATCTCCGGTCCACCTAATTGATCAGGCAATCCATCCGAGAAAAAGAAAATTTTGTCACCAGTTTCATATTCGATTGTATGATTGGTAAAATCTTTTTCTGCTTTTTTAGGATGTGGTATACCTCCGATTGCTTTTCTATCGCCCTTATATTCGATTAATTCCCCGTTACGGATTAAGTACAGGGGACGGTGTGCCCCGCTATATTGCAACTCCTTTTTGTCTGGGTTGATTAAGCAAAAAGCAATGTCCATGCCGTCACGTGCTTCTGCATCGCTAAAGTCCTGTTTAAGTGTTTTTCTGACACTGTAGTGCAAGTCATTCAGGATCGATGCAGCTGTATGGCTTTTTTCATGATCGACAATGTTGTTTAACAGGAAATACCCAATAAAAGATAAAAGTGCACCGGGCACGCCATGACCTGTACAATCAACTACAGCAATATAAGTTATATCGCCTTTTTGGAAGAACCACGGGAAATCGCCACTGACAACATCCCTGGGACGATAAAAAATGAAAGATTTAGGTAAGAATTCCCTGATGATCCTGTTATCAGGTAAAATAGAGGTCTGTATACGTTGGGCGTAATTGATAGAATCTTCTATTTTTCGGTTTTTATCCTGGATTTCCTGCTCAATTCTTTTTGCTTCAGTAATATCGTGGCCTAC
>JBNKDZ010000573.1:0-7237 GCA_050288525.1 Cyclobacteriaceae bacterium | reverse complement strand
GTATATAAAAATAGTGAATCCGAGGATTAAAATCAAATATCTGCAATAATTACGGATTAAGTAATATAAAATATTTGATTTATTATTTTTTATAAATTAACTGATTAGCAGTTTGTTGTTTTTTTGTGTGATGTAATATTTTGGGTATTTGTATAAAATATTCGCACTATATAACAAAGTCTATGGGTTCTTTATGTTGGTAATGTGCAAAGGGCAGGGGTTCGTTGGTATGTTGGTTATTTCGTTTGACAATTCTTCCCGGATCTCCAACTACCGTACAATTTGGGGGTACATCCCTGTTAATTATTACGGTATTAGCCCCGATTTTACTGTTCTCACCAATAAAGATCGGCCCGAGCAATGTTGCATTGGCGCCAATCAGGACTCTGTTCCCGATTGATGGGTGTCTTTTGTCCTTATGATGACCGGTCCCTCCAAGGGTAACACCATGATACAGGACGCAATAATCACCTACTTCTGCAGTTTCTCCTATCACCAATCCCATACCATGGTCAATAAATAAGCCCTTGCCGATTTTTGCACCGGGATGTATTTCAATGCCTGTCCATGCTCTTCCAATTACCGAAATAAACCGTGGCAGTATGGGTATATGAAGTTTTTTATGTAAAAAATGCACAAAGCGATGAAGGATAATGCTGTGCAGTGGTGTATGACATAAAAGTGTTTCAATAATATTTTTTGCCGCCGGATCGTTTCGCTTAATTGCTCTTATATCCTCGCGAATTGTTTTAAACATATATTTTAAGAATTAAAAAGGTCGGTACTTAGGTATCTTTCCCCGGTATCACAAAGAACAGTTAGTATATTTTTTCCTTTTCCGGCTTTTTTAGCTATCTGTAAAGCTGCCCAAACATTGGCTCCCGCGGAAATACCGGCAAGAATACCTTCTTTTGAGCAAAGGGCTTTTGAGGTTTTTATGGCATCTTCGTTATGAACTGTTATGATCTCATCATAGATCTCTGTATTCAGGACTTCCGGAACAAAGCCGGCACCAATACCCTGGATCTTATGTGGTCCGGGTTTTCCTCCGGACAGTACGGGAGAATCGGCAGGTTCAACGGCGATAATCTTAAGGTCCGGAAACGTTTTTTTAAGCACTTCGCCTGCTCCCGTTATGGTACCACCTGTACCTATCCCCGAAACGAAGTAATCGAGTTTTTCTCCATCCAGATCTTCAAGGATCTCCGGAGCCGTTGTTTCGCGGTGGATCTCCGGATTTGCCATGTTCTTAAACTGCTGAGGCATAAAATAATTGCCTTCCTGAACCATCTTCTCTGCTTCTTCCACCGCACCTCTCATGCCAAGAGCGGCCGGGGTCAGTACAATTTTGGCTCCGTATTGGATTAACAATGATCTTCTTTCAATACTCATCGATTCGGGCATCGTAAAAACAGCATGATAACCTTTTACCGCAGCTACCATTGCAAGGCCGATACCTGTATTGCCTGAAGTTGGCTCAACGATGGACATACCATGTTTTAGAATGCCTTCCTGCTCGGCTTTCTCAATCATGTTAAAAGCTATTCGGTCTTTCACCGAGCCTCCCGGGTTAAAGGATTCGGCTTTTAAGATTATACTGCCTTCGTTTTCATTTGTGAGCCTGTTAATCCGGATCAACGGGGTATTCCCAATCGTATTAAGTATATTGTTATAGATCATCGTATCGAACGGATTTGCTGTTTTGGATCAAATACAAGATTAATCAAATTAATCGTATTATTATAATAGCATTTACTAAAAAAGTGTTTTGTTTTAAGGCAGGATATTTTGATCCATAAGCCAAAAAATATTTTTTCGCAACGTTTCCTTCGATCCGGAAGTGATGTTTATAAGGTAGAAGTTGTTATCATCCTTTATTGCTTTCAGTCTCCAGTCCAGTTGGTCGGATGTTTTATATTTTCCGTTGTCAAACCACCAGCTTGTGTAAATAACATCCTCTTCTTTAGTGAGTTCTGCGATATTTACAGGAATGCCGTGGATCATTATTTTTTCGATCTTCTTGAATTCATACCCGCTGCCGTTCCAACAAACGGTCGGGTTGTGGTCTGCCGAATAAGGGGCAACAGGTGGTTTTATATAAATTAGCATTGAATCATTACTGAATTTCGCAACTCCAAAGGAGGTCGTTTCAGCTTCCAATCCTTCAATACAAATATCCGGTGATGACACTTCATTCCGGAGCCGGACATTGTTTTTAAAGCTTATCAGTATAAATATGCCAATACATATCCCGGTGAAAACAAGTTTTCGTGACGGATTGAGCTTCTTTGGTGCTATGACAGCCCCTTGTTTCGATACCTTATTTTTATAAGACCAATTTACCAGTAAATAAAACGGGACCAGCACATAAATCAGGAATATTATTAATCCCAGGATCTCATGAAGAGGATTGCCCGGCTGGATGTTGAAAATAATCAACAGGGTAGCTCTTACCAGGTTGGAGGACAGGTTAAGGAACAAAAGAAATAATAAGGATAGTGCGATTTCGTGCCATTTTACAATTTTTCCCTTCCTTTCGAAGTAGGATAATATTACGATCCCGAATAAAAAGGAATAGGTAAGCATATGTAGTCCTGTACATGCTTTGTCAACGAGAAACTCATTGCCGTTCATGATAATCAGGTTCCCCTGGATCACGATGTCAAAATTCATCAGGCCCAGGATATTACCGGTCAGTTCCGAGATCTTAAGCCTCAGAGGAAAGCTTATCAGGCTTGAGAAATATTTAAAAAGGGGTGAGAGTAAAAGGAGGTGCATTGCGGGTATTAGACTGATCTTGCCAAAAAACAGTTCGATAAGCAGCAGGAAGCAGAAAATCATCATAAGAAAGACCCCGAAAGTTGTGGTGAAAAATAGTGAAATGACACCAAACAACATTGCAGGCCAAAAAAAGTGCATGCTTTGACTTGAGGTGTTCAAACGGAATGTTACCGGGGTCAGCAACAATCCGATAATCAGATAGGTGTCGATGATCATGTATCCCGGGTTCTGCCATATAAACACTGACAGCAATACGGCAGCAAAAAATGCCGGGATACCAATAAAAAATAGGTTTTGAGATTTGGACATCAGCTCAGGCTTGTGGTTCTTTTTCGTTTCCAGATATACAGGATGAATGCAGCAAGTAGAATTATGATTGCCCATTCATGTGGCTCAGGAACAGCACCGGATGAATTCATCTGGGCATTGCCAAGTGAGTTTTCGGTTTTATCAATCTCGAATCTTTCGTAATCCTGAACCGTTTCGAGGACGATAAGACTTGAAACAGGACTCACAACATATGCTTTTTGTGCATAGCTTATGAGTTCGTTATTTATATAGTCATCATTAAAATATGCTCTTCCTATGGATTTCATTAATTTGTTGTAGATATACAGACGGGCAAGATGGTCAGGAGCCTTGCCTGATCCCTTTTGTGCAGTTTTTTGAATACTTGTTCGGGATGTTGACAGGAATACTTTGTCAGGGTCTTCAGGTTCTGTCAGATATTTCTTGTCCCGGATAATTTTTTGAATGTCATCTACCGAACCGGACTGGTAATTCAGTACCTGAAATTCCTTCAGTGATCTGATGTAATCTGAAGGCGTATTGCCAAGGTCGAATACATAGTATTTTGAGTTTTGCTGTTTGATGGCATTGAAAAGAGGCTCTTTAAATGTAGAATCCAGATCACTAAGGTTAGGGGAAGGCGTTCCTTTTGTGATGATAAGCGCTTCTGAAGGGCTCTTTACTTTTTCAAAGGGAAATAGTGTGAAATTTGGTGATTTTCCCATAAGAGGATCAAATTCCGGATCATACGGATACAAATCAAATGTATTGACATAGACGTTCTTCCCTTTAATGATATTAAGAATGCTGCTTATTTCATCTCGTGTCCAGGTATTATTTATATCAAGATAGATAACTTCCGGAGCAAAATCTGTTTCTACCGGATTGTATTCGGTTATGGAATATGAATTCCCGTCAAAAGTGAACCAATCACGGGTAAGTTTTTCAGGTTTTACAATTATTTGCCAGTCTGACTGGTATTTCCCCTGCCATTCATATTGTCCGGCATTTGCTTCAAGATTTATGGTTGCGTGTTGAATCGATCCGGATTTGTTAAACAATACATTTACCGAATGTCTGGATTTGTTGTAATCAGGACCTTTAAATCGTATGGATTGGTATACAAGCTGGTTGTTTTTGAATAAAAGAGGGGAGGTGATGCCAATTTTAAATTGTCTGTCTTCCTCCGGAATACACGGAAACACACGAACTCTGATCTTATTACCTTCCATCCAGTAAACAACAGACGGATCCCGGGCTTCTCTTCCTACAATGGTATTATAGGCCTCTTCGGCTTTTGATTTTGTCGTTAAACGTGCTTTTTCTTCTTTTCCTTCAATCCAGAGTGATAAGGAGGTGACAACAGAACCTTCGGTAAGCTGAAACGTAAAAATGGCTTCTTCCGAGTTAAACCAGCGTCTGTGGTTATCATTGTTTCTTATGAACATGATTTGTTCGGTATATGCCATGCGGCAGGATGGGAATAATTTTACATTGGTGACAACATCACTAATGCTGAGATTCAGGCCGGACCAGAAGCGGTCGGTTGATTCGTGCCGAAGATCATCGGAATAATTTAATATTTTTATACGTGTATCATCAAAGAGCTCGGGGCGTCCGACGATTAAAGTTGACATTGCTACCAGTGGATCATGACGTTTTTTGCCATCAAAGTTTAGCGGCGGATTCATCCAGTCCAGATCAGAAAAATCAATGAATTCCTGGTACAGGATGCCGCTTTTGAGGTATTTTTTGGTGACCGGATTGAAATCAAGCCGTTGTGCCAGGTCTATCCATTCAGGCATTCTGGATGACTTCTGATAATTTGGCTTTAGGTGATCATGTCGTCTTTCAGAAATAATCTGGTCAACGCGATCCCATTTGTATGCATAAAAAGAAATAATGGAAATTACGACGATCAGACCGGATACAAACCACATCCAGTGTGTCTGAATCCTGATTTGCTCAATAATTATTTTTAGTATAAAAAAAACAAATATCAACGGAACAAAAGCATGTCCGGATATGCCAAAGAAGAATAATCCGACAATGCCGATTGGATATATCGGCATAACCATAATAGCCTGGTAGATATTGAAGACAAGTAAAATGGAACAAACGAAAAGCAAAAGAGGTGATCGTACAGGCTTTTCGATTGAAACGAGGGCGTATATTAACAATGTGATGTTTTCAATAATCAGAAAGATCACAACCCAGGTTGTTGATTCATTGAAGACATTGAGTGTTTTGTTAAGGCTGTAAGCGCTAATGTTTAATAGGAGCAGCAATAGGATGTACTGGGACCGGTATTTGCTTGAAAAAACCCAAAAGGCTCTCCATTTTAACCGAATGATCATTATAATAAAATAGGTAACAGCAATTACATAATGAACGAAAAATGTCTGTGAGAAGAGATCACGTTTCACAGGCATATGATCTGTAATCAGATACAAGAACGTAGAGATAATGTATAATAAAAGCCCCAGCCACAGGCTGAAATCTTTAAAGAGATTGTTAAGAATAGATTTCATAATAAATCATTAAAAAGAACAATTGATAAAAAAGAACTTTGAAACACAAAGTTAAAAAAGTTTTTATTTGTGTCAATTCTATTTTCATTTATTTTTAATATTGATTTAAGCTGATATAAATTCAACCTAACAAAACGGCGTTCAATCGGGGTTAAAAGAAAAAGAGGCTGTCTATCAAACAGCCTCTTAACACAACAATTACTACTAACAAAACTACATTCCTAAACCATAATAAACAGGGTCTTTTTTACCCGGATAGTATCCTTCAATAAGCACACCACCTTTTTCGTTTTCGAGCATGGCTGTAATATCTTTTTGAGAATTAACTTTCTTACGGTTTATTTTGGTAATGATAAAGCCTTCTTTAATTGAAGTTTCATTTTTAAGTTTTCCCGGATAGAGTTTTGAGATTTTAATTCCATTCTCAAGATCAAGATTCTTTTTCTCTTTAGCAGATAACTCTTCAAATTCGGCCCCAAGAGCACTTATTACTTCTGATTTTTCTACTTTCACGATTTCTTCATTGCCTTCCATGTTTTTCAAACGCACTTTTATATCTTTCTCATTGCCATTTCTTACTACAGTGACCATGATCTCATCTCCAGGATGATGTCTGGCGATTTGTTCCTGTAGTTGAGGTACTGAACTCACTTGTACATCATCAACTTTGATTACAATATCACCTTGTTTGATCCCGGCAGATTTGGCTGACCCGTTTTCCATCAGGCTATCGACATACACTCCTTTGGAGAGTGGAATATCTTTTTCTTCCGCCAGTTTGCTGTCCAGGTTTCGGATGGTTATTCCAAGAAATGCCCGTTGAACTCTTCCATATTTTGTCAGGTCTTCAACCACTTTTTTCATGATGTTTGAAGGTACGGCAAATGAATATCCTGAGTAGGCCCCTGTTGGACTGGCAATGGCAGTATTAATGCCAATAAGTTCACCTCTGATATTTACGAGTGCACCACCACTATTTCCGGGATTTACGGCAGCATCTGTCTGTATAAATGATTCTACGGCAGCATTTTCCCTCAGGATATTGATGTTTCGTGCCTTTGCACTAACAATACCTGCTGTTACTGTAGAAGACAGGTTAAACGGATTTCCGACAGCAAGCACCCATTCTCCCACACGAACATCATCTGAATTCCCGATGGGTATTGCCTGCAAATCGTCGGAATTGATTTTAATCAGTGCCAGATCCGTTGCCGGATCTGTTCCTATAACAGTGGCATCAAAAGAACGGTTATCGCCTAAAACTACTTCAATTTCGTCTGCATCTTTTACAACGTGGTTGTTCGTTACGATGTACCCTTCGCTGCTGATTATCACACCAGAACCAGAACCAACCTGCGGCGTGGGTTTAAGATCTTTTTGGTCATAAAATTTAAATCCGTCACCAAAGAAATCTCTGAAAGGTGCGGGAATGTCCTGGAATTTTTGAACTGTAACATTGTCATTGTTTATGGTTGATCGGATATGTACCACACTGGGGGTAACTCTTTCAGAAGCTTCAGAAAAGCTCATGTTCATTTCCGCCATCGTGTTGCCATACGTCAGATCAACAGTACGCACACTGGATGGCGCTTCCTGAAATACGACCTGTGGTTTATCTTCAAATAGTTGTGTGCCAC
>JBNKDZ010000572.1:0-5014 GCA_050288525.1 Cyclobacteriaceae bacterium | reverse complement strand
TCAAAAATCTCTGATGCTGGCGCGCATTTTCAAAATGCGTGTCTAAAATGAAAAAACAGACATATTCAGGCAATTGTATTGCCGGTTCAGTGTAAACAAATTATGATGGATTGGAAAGTTCAAGCAGGCCGGTCTTCCTGCTGGTAAATTGTCTAAAGCAGAATTTTCTGAATTTACAGAATTAAGGAATTTTTAATTTTGACTATAATGAAAGGTTTTTACTATCTGACCGAAGGTAATAAAGCCCATAAAATGAACTCTCATTCCACTTTCAACTTTCAACTTTTAACTTTCAACTTTTATACTTTTAAACTTTCCACTCCTACTGCATCGCGATCAGTTCCTTGAAAATCCTGGTCATAGGAGGTTCTGCTTTTCCTGCTGCTTCGAGGAGCTTTTCTAGTGTAACTTCTTCGATCTTGCCTTCAACGCCAAGGTCTGTAACAACAGAGATAGCAAACACAGGCATGCCCATGTGACGTGCAACAATATTTTCGGGTACCGTTGACATACCAACAGCATCGGCACCGATAATACGCAGAAACTTATATTCGGCAGGTGTCTCCAGATTTGGTCCTGTTACGCTGGCATATACACCTGTATGAACCTTGATGTCAAGTCGTTTGGCTATATCGAGTGCCTGACTGATCATTTTGCGGTCATACGGCTCACTCATATCCGGGAATCTTGGTCCAAACTCATCGTAATTTTTACCTCTGAGTGGATTTTCCGGGTGCAGATTGATGTGATCAGTCATGATCATAAGATCTCCCACTTCATGGTTCGGATCCAGTCCGCCGGAAGCATTGGAGATAAACAGTTTCTCTACGCCCATAAGTTTCATGACCCGTACAGGAAATGTTATCTGTTGAGCAGAATATCCTTCATAATAGTGAAACCTCCCCTGCATTACCATAACATTCTTCCCCTCAAGAGTTCCGAAGATTAGTTTGCCGCTGTGACTTTCAACCGTTGATACCGGAAAGTTGGGTATATCGTTATAATCCAGCATTACTTCGATATCAAGTTCATTAACAAGTCGTCCGAGTCCTGTGCCAAGTATTATTCCGAATTGCGGAGCAGACGCATATTTAGATTTTAAAAATTCAACGGTCTCAAGGATCTGTTTCATTATTGTATGATTCGCTTTTATTAAACAAAAAATTAACTTTTTCCGTTGCGAAACTAATAAAATATTGCAGAAAGTAATCTATTTACCGTATTATTATGATCTGAATACTTTATGATCGTACTTTTTTCATGGCAAATCATGAAACTAGACCTCCTCCGGGTATTGAAAATTGATAATTATTTTTAAATTTACCCGCACAAAAATAAAAACCTAAAATACCGATAAATGAAATTTATTGTTTCATCCGCAGCATTGCTCAAAGAGCTTAATAATATAAACGGTGTTATCACAACCAATCCGGTTGTGCCGATACTGGAAAATTTTTTATTTGAAATAGAAGCTGGCAAGCTTATTATTTCAGCCTCTGACCTGCAAACCAGTATGATCACTGAACTGGATATCGAATCCAAAGAAAGCGGCAGTGTAGCCGTTCCTTCGAAAATTTTAATGGACACCCTTAAAAACCTTCCGGAACAGCCTGTTACGTTTTCTATTGATGCCGAAACCTATGCAATTGAGATCAGCAGCGACAACGGGCGATACAAACTTGCAGGAGAAAACGCAGCAGACTTTCCAAAAATTCCGGAAGTTGCGGATGCCAGCACCATCGATATCTCAACAGATGCTCTGGCAAGTGCTATTGCAAATACCATATTCGCCACCAGCAACGACGAGCTTCGTCCGGCCATGACAGGCGTACTTATAAACCTCAGTGATACAAATACAACATTCGTTGCCACAGATGGTCATAGACTGATTCGTTACAGAAGAGTTGATGTGGCCTCTGATACTTCACATTCGATCATTATACCCCGAAAAGCGCTCAACCTGTTAAAGGCAAGTCTGCCTTCGGCAAATACAAATGTAAGTGTGGAATTCAATTCGTCGAATGCCTTTTTCCAGTTCAACAACATTAAAATGATCTGTAGGCTGATCGATGAGAAATTCCCTGATTTCGAAAATGTTATACCTGCTGACAATACGAATCATATGACTATTGCACGGATGGAGTTGCTCAGTTCGTTGAAAAGGATCTCTATCTATGCGAACAAAACCACCAATCAGGTACGTCTGAAGATCACCGGAAGCGAGCTGCAGATCTCTGCCGAAGATCTGGATTTTTCAAATGAGGCAAACGAAAGGCTGTCCTGCGAACATGACGGAGAAGATATCGAAATCGGGTTCAATGCACGTTTCCTGATCGAACTGCTTTCCAACCTCGAAGGCAAAGAAGTGGTTATGCAACTGTCAGAGCCTAACAGGGCCGGTCTGCTTGTCCCGAAAGAAAAGAACGACAACGAAGATGTTCTTATGCTCGTGATGCCGGTTATGCTGAGCAACTACGTGTAGGCTTTTCTTCTGAATCATTTTAAATAAATGGGGATTTTCAGGGATTTATTGTGCCTGGGCAGTGTGGAATTTGATTTGAACGAAAAAACCTCTCAAACGATATTTGAGGTATTAGCTATTTCACACATAATACATCCGGGATTTTTCCAGTTTTCATTTTTAACAATCCCGGAATCAATACACTGGATTGGAAAAGTCAATATTCAAAACAGAACCTTTAAACTTAAAAAGATAAAACACATAATTACGCATCTGTAAAAATATCAGGGAGAATTATTAAAAATGAAAATGGTGAATATTCCTGAGGCAGTCTGGTATATTTTCGGAATTATCTCTTTCACAACTATTATTGAGATTCTATTAATAAAATATGATTACGTAATATCAAAAAAACACGTATTCCTTTTAATAGAAAAGTCTTTGAAAGATGGAGGTAAAATATAGAATATATTAACCCCACTTTTAACTTTCCACTTTTAACTTTTCACTTTTAACTTTTCACTTTCCACTTTTCCACTTTCTACTTCAACCTTTTATTTCTTTCCCGATATTCTGTATATTGAAATCGTAAAAAAACATTTTTAATTTAACGATCTGGTATTTTTAATAAAAAAACTGATTATCCATGAAAAAGCTCTTCCACATCATCTACATCTCTATCATCGTGGTATTGGTCATTTTGCTGGTGACAAAAAAAACCAACATCATGAATATCGTCAGTTCACCTTCTTCTTCGGGAGACTATGCTGACCTGCCAAATTACCACTGGACGTATGGCATCAACTACCAGGAACTGATGCCGCTTGAACAACTGGAATCCAAAGATGGTGATTTCAGGAAATTCATTAAAAATCTTAATAAGAATGTGAAAAACAAAAAGTGGGACAAGGTGCTTGAAATGTGTAATAAGCTGCACTATGATGAACAAATTGAAATTGTCGAAACCAATGAGCAATACATATTAAACAATTTCCAGATCTACTCGCTCCCGGGAGATGGCTTTGTAATATCCAATTCCCTTCCTGCAAAAGAAGGGGGTGATTATGCCACGCTGGACCAGATCAAGGAATTGAAACTCATCGGTACAGACCCGAGACAGGACAACGGAGACGATTTCTCTGTGTATGGTTATGTTGAACTGGAAAACGGGATTATCCTTGCCTCCCAATTGATGATTACCAAACAAAACGGCGAATACGAACTCACCGGACCCGTGGGATAGCAGGTAAGTGGAAAGTTAAAAGTGGAAAGTTAAAAGTGGAAAGTTAAAAGTGGAAAGTGTGAAAGTGGAAAGTGTGAAAGTGGAAAGTTTCTTTTCCTTGCTCCTTGTTCCTTCATAAAATTATCAGATTGTTACCAATATTTCCAATTAATCAACTAGATTTGCCCTTCATTTAATCACGAATACATGAAAGAATTGCAAATTGGAGATCTGACAATAAAACTTCCGATAATTCAGGGAGGAATGGGAATTGGTGTATCGATGTCAGGATTGGCATCTGCCGTAGCAAATGAAGGAGGTGTTGGAGTAATAGCTGTTGCAGGATTGGGCATGTTTGAACCCGATTATGCAAAAGATTTCCTGGGTGCAAACATCAGAGCATTAAAAAAAGAAATTAAAAAGGCCCGTGAACGCACAAACGGAGTATTAGGTGTTAACATTATGGTAGCACTTACCAACTTTGCCGATCTGGTAAAAACATCGATCGCTGAAGGCATTGACATCATATTCTCCGGTGCCGGTCTGCCTCTGAATTTGCCACAATACCTCACAAAAGGATCTAAAACAAAACTTGTACCTATCGTTTCATCGGGCAGAGCCGCAAAAATACTGTGTTCTAAGTGGAAAGAACAATACGACTACCTTCCCGATGCCATAGTTATTGAAGGCCCGAAAGCCGGTGGACACCTTGGATTCAAACGCCAACAACTGGAGGATCCGGACTTCGCTCTTGAGAAAGTACTGCCGGAGGTTATTGCAAACGTTAAGCCGTTTGAAGAAAAATACAACCAGAAGATTCCGGTAATCGCTGCTGGAGGAATTTATACCGGTTGCGATATAAAAAATATCATGAAACTTGGTGCTTCCGGAGTCCAGCTGGGAACACGATTTGTTACTACGGAAGAGTGTGATGCTTCCCTTGCTTTTAAAGAAACATATATCAATTCAAGCAAGGAAGACATGGAAATTATAAACAGCCCGGTAGGAATGCCAGGCAGAGCCATACATAATGAGTTTATCGAAAAGGTTAATAACGGAAAAAAACGACCTGTAAGATGTCCGTATAAATGTCTGAGCACCTGTAAAATCGAGTCAACCCCCTACTGCATCGTTTCCGCACTGGTTAGTGCGCGAAATGGGAGGCTTAACCATGGTTTTGCGTTTGCAGGTTCGAATGCGTATCTGGCAACAAAGATCACCTCTGTAAAAGAAACCTTTATGGCGCTGATAAAAGAATTTAAAGAATGTGTCGGATAGAATGACACAAAAAATAAGCAGTACATGTAAAATGATAATAGTTTTGCACGTAC
>JBNKDZ010000571.1:0-3063 GCA_050288525.1 Cyclobacteriaceae bacterium | reverse complement strand
AATTACTTTTTATTCTTTTCCGTAAGGATCGATGGTAATGATTGAACCATCTTCATTGTATTTCAATTCGGTATATTTCAGGTTTCTCAGGTGTGTTTGTCCCTCAGAAACGACACAGTCGTGATAGAACAGATACCATTTTCCTTCGAATTCCAGAATAGAATGGTGTGTTGTCCATCCAATCACAGGTTTCAGGATTACTCCCTGGTAGGTAAACGGTCCGTATGGATTGTCACCTGTAGCATAGCAAATAAGGTGTGTGTCGCCTGTTGAGTAGGTGAAATAGTATTTGCCTTTATATTTGTGCATCCAGGAGGCTTCAAAGAATCTGCGTTCAGTGTCGCCCTGTAAGAGCGGCTTTCCGTTTTCATCCAATATAACAAAATCCTTAGGTGCTTCGGCAAACTGGAGCATGTCATCTGAAAGTTTTGCTACTTTCGGACAAAGTGCCTGTTCGTGATCTTCCGGAATATGATCGGTAGGGCCTGGGCCGTCAGCTCTGAATTCACCGGTTCTCCATCGTTGCAACTGTCCGCCCCAGATACCGCCGAAGTACATGTAATATGCTCCATCGTCATCTTTAAACACACATGGGTCGATGCTGAAACTATCTTTCATTGGTTCAGGCTCTGCTTTAAAAGGACCTGCAGGAGTTTTGCTGGTTGCTACACCGATCCTGAAAACATCGTCTTTGTCTTTTAGGGGGAAGTACATGTAATAGGTGCCATCTTTAAAAGCACAATCGCTGTCCCAAAGCTGACGTCCTTTCCATGGAATGTCCTCTACTGCCAGAGCGACACCATGATCGGTAACTTTACCACCAATTTTATCTATGGACAATACATGATAATCCCTCATGTCAAAATGGTCGCCGAGATCATTTTCTTCAATACCAGCTTCAATGTCATGAGAAGGGTAAATATAGATTTTGCCTTCATAAACATGAGCTGCCGGATCCGCAGCATAAATATCAATATCCAAAGGTTCCGAAATAGCTTTGGATTTTTGTTCTTCAAATTCAGTGTTTGCCATTTTATAATCTTTTTTTTTATTGGAAATTTCTCATTAATTGGTTGTCTGTCATTAAGGAATCCAAAAATAACAATAATCAGTAAATCTTATGTGGTTTAATCGAATTTCTTCCAGGCAATCTGTATGACTGGTTGTATAAAGGTTTAAATTGTCATGAAAATCCGTTATCTTGATTCGTGTAGATGGGCATTTGTACGAGATTGAAGTTTAACAAGGAAAATATCTGATTTTAATTTTATCAAAAAAAACGTATTATGATGACTTACGGTAGTGCATTAATTATGTATGGGATCACCTTAATTATACTAAGTATCCTTGCAGTTCCTTCGTTAATTTTGTCAAAGAGGCCCGATGCAAAAGGCCTTCTGGACAAAATAGCGCCCTATCAGGGGTGGATCGGTTTAATTTTTTGTTTCTGGGGGATTTACGGCACAATACGGGCCCTGGTTTATGTTGAATTAGCCGGGTACTGGTTCCTTGGATGGCTTACATGGCTGGCATGTGCGGTAATGATGTCTGTTTTGGGGTTTATTGTTGGCTATGGCATGATCAATAATCTGATCTTGTCAAACAGCGAAGAAGTGAAAAAGAAAGGAGAAGCTATTCACGCTAAACTGATGCCTGTTCAAGGGAAAATCGGAATGGCAGGAATTGTACTAGGGGTGTGGGCTATTGTGTTTTATTTTTTGTAGGCACTGGAAAATCCCGAAACACTAAAAGCTGTCCGCAGTTTAGCAAAGCGTAACTGCGGGGCGGAAATGAAAAGCAGGGTCTGGGACCCGGTCAAAGAGCAGAAGAATCAGCCAAAAAAAAGGTATTGTGGAGAGCAGGGGTTGATAGAAGTTGACTTTCTGGAGTGATTTTGAAGTCAGAGACTTCAATTTTCCATTAAAAGTTTGCAGTGATCCTTTGGAACACAACAAACAGCGAGGGGATAACAGTTTGGAGTGTGAGTAAATAGCAAGAGGAGGAGTTTTGTGAGCTATAGGAGAGGTGAAAAAGGGAAAAGGAGTTGGTACAAATCTGATAAATCAAGCAGATGCTCTATCTGCTGACAGGTCGTAGGATTACTCTGTTCCTACGACCAGAAAATCTTTTAATTTCCAGTATTTCCTATGAACGGATTTGTCCGTTACCGATTATGATCCACTTATAGCTGGTCATTTCTTCGAGGGCCATGGGGCCTCTGGCGTGTAATTTCTGGGTGCTGATACCGATTTCGGCACCAAGACCAAACTGGGCACCATCGGTAAAGGCTGTGGAAGTATTGGCATAGACCGATGAGGCATCCACACTTTTCAGAAAGGTATCAATAACTTGCTGGTCTTCAGCAACAATGGCTTCACTGTGTTTCGAACTGTACTCACCGATATGATCCAGAGCATTTTCAAGTGAATCAACGGTCTTTATCGACATTTTATAATCCAGGAATTCTGTGCCGAAATGTTCCTTTTCCGCTTTATTCAGTAATTCTTCAGGATACTTGCCATCCAAAATGTCATATGCTTCCTGATCGGCAAAAATGATCACATTGCTGTCAGCCAGTTTAATGGTAAGATCAGCAAGGTCATTCAGCCTGCTTTTATGAATGATCAGGCAATCCAGGGCATTACATACGCTTACACGGCGTGTTTTGGCATTGTTTACGATATCAATCCCTTTCTGAAGGTCTCCGGATGCGTCGAAATAGGTGTGTACGATACCGGCTCCTGTTTCTATAACGGGTACTTTGGCGTTGTCCCGTACATAGTTGATCAGGTTTTGACTGCCTCGTGGGATGATAATATCGACATAATCAACAGCATTCAAAAGTTCAGCCGTTGAGGATCTTTCAGGAGGGAGGAGCGCGATGATATTTTCATCAATATCATGTTTCCTGATGATATTTTTAATGATCCCGGCAATTGCTTTGTTTGAGAATTCCGCATCACTGCCACCTTTAAGCACACATGCATTGCCGGATTTCACGCAAAGGGAGAAGACATCAAACGTCACATTCGGACGTGCTTCATAAATGATGCCGACAACACC
>JBNKDZ010000570.1:0-4417 GCA_050288525.1 Cyclobacteriaceae bacterium | reverse complement strand
AGGAGTATATTCAACGAGCCCGGAACTTCAACCTCTTTTTGGCGGGAAACGAAAAAAGAAATCAAATCCCGCTCAACCGACTGCTGCATACTATGCTCCTGCAGATGCAATAGCTCCTGATTTCAACACTGAAGGATATACTACAGTACACGAAAATGAATTCCTTCAACCCACAAAAAATCCACTTTCAACTTTCTCAATTGATGTGGATGCTGCTTCTTACAGCAACGTACGACGATACCTTAACAATGGTCAGCGACCACCTGTGGATGCTGTTCGTATTGAGGAAATGATCAATTATTTCACTTACGATTATCCTCAGCCAACAGGAGAAGATCCTTTTTCAGTAAATACGGAGATATCAGAATGTCCTTGGAATACAGCGCACAAACTTGTCCATATCGGACTGCAGGGCAAGAAGATTGCTACTGATGAGCTTCCTCCTTCAAACCTGGTATTTCTGATCGACGTATCCGGATCAATGTCCGATTACAACAAGTTGCCACTACTGAAGCAGGCATTCAAAATGCTGGTAAATGAGTTGCGTGAAGAAGACAGGGTCGCCATGGTTGTATATGCCGGAGCAGCAGGGCTGGTACTTCCTTCAACACCAGGAAATAAAAAAGATCAGATCATTAATGCGCTCGATAACCTAGAAGCCGGTGGTTCAACTGCCGGTGGTGCAGGTTTGAAACTGGCATACCAGGTGGCTACGGAGAACTTCAGAGAAAAAGGCAACAACAGAATCATACTTGCAACTGACGGAGATTTTAACATTGGTGCTTCAAGCAATGCCGAGATGGAACGCATGATCGAACAGGAACGGGAAAAAGGAATCTTCATGACCGTACTGGGATTTGGAATGGGCAATTACAAGGATGATAAAATGGAGATCATTGCTGATAAGGGAAATGGTAATTATGCGTATATCGATAATGTTCAGGAAGCAAAAAAAGTATTCGTGAATGAGTTTGGAGGCACTTTATTCACCATTGCCAAAGACGTAAAACTTCAGATCGAGTTCAATCCGACTAAGGTAGAGGCTTACCGGCTGATAGGCTATGAAAACAGGAAACTAAACGATGAAGATTTTAACGATGATAAAAAAGATGCCGGCGAACTGGGAAGCGGACACACCGTTACGGCACTTTATGAAATCATTCCCAAAGGCGTAAAAAGTGACTTCATCAAATCAGTAGATGATCTTAAGTATCAGGAAAACAGCGCTATCACCCCACTTGCCGATAAATCTGAAGAGATTATGACCATCAAACTTCGGTATAAAGCTCCTGATGGAAAAGTAAGTAAACTAATCGAAAAACCTGTGATCGATACAAATACTGATATTGAAAAATCGTCAAACAATTTCAGGTGGTCAGCAGCAGTTGCAAAATTTGGCATGCTCCTGCGCGATTCAAAATTCAAACAAAACACAACCTATGAATCCGTCCTGAAACTGGCACGAGGTGCACGAGGCGAAGATGAGGAAGGGTACAGAAGAGAGTTAGTTAGGTTAATAGAATCTTCCAGATTTTTAGCATCCAAATAACTACCGGAAACGAACTGGAAGAAAGAAAGAGGGCCCTTCGGGGTCCTTTTTTTGTATTAATTTACCGGTTTGTTATTGGGTAGTGCAAAGTGTGGACACTTGAAGACACTAGTCAAAATGGTAGATAAAAACATTTCGAAATACATTAATTGTCTTCATTAAGATGGTTTACCCTAAAGAGAACGTATCACAGATCCTGCTTTCCGTTTAAGGTCTGTAGTTACGCTGAGCTAAACTACAGACAGGAGACGCGATGAATCGCGTTTCTACATATTTAAATACGCTTTGCCATTATTTCCTTCGCTTCTTCGGCATCGTTCCGAACACATAGTCCCACAATGGCGATGACACTCCGAATGCCACATCCGGATCTTTGTAGTGATGGATGCTGTGATTGATCCAGAGTTCCTTGAAAATATTTTTAGGAGGAGCAAACGCATGGACTATAAAATGGACTGAAAGATACGAGGCATAACCTACCAGAAAGCCCGGTGTAAATCCAAAAGCATAATCGCCCATGATCAGTCTGAATACCGACAGAAATAAAAACGCCAGCACAATGATTCCTACCGGAGGCATGGCCAGTCTGGTTTTATCCTTGGGATATTCGTGATGCAGCCCGTGGAAATTGTATTGGATCCAACCTCTTAACTTCGTTGTTGGTTCCAAATGATACATAAACCGGTGTATCAGGTATTCAAACAAGGTAAAAAACAACATTCCTGAAGGTACAAGATAGGCATACTGAATTGTGGTGAGGGTTGTATAGAAAATCCCCCAGATCATAAATCCGATACCGAACAATACAAGCATACTGATCGGAATGGCAACGTGCGCATGTGTAAATTTATCCAGCACCGGATTTTTGAACATCCGTGCCGCTTTATCGTTTTTAGGCTTGATATCCTTAATGGCGAGGTA
This sequence comes from Cyclobacteriaceae bacterium, assembly GCA_050288525.1. Classification (GTDB taxonomy): domain Bacteria; phylum Bacteroidota; class Bacteroidia; order Cytophagales; family Cyclobacteriaceae; genus JBNKDZ01. The sequence goes on along the minus strand of JBNKDZ010000570.1, from coordinate 1,947 downwards.
TTCCATAATGGTTCAGTTAATTGGTTACAGGTTATTTCTTTTATGGAAGCTACAGGATAAAGCTGTTCACCTTAAAAATTCGAACGAAGCCATGTTATCACCCGGCAGTAACTCCCATTTTATTATGATATATTTCTGAATAATAGTTTTCATACATCGGCAGAATTTTGCTCAGTTCAAACTCCATAGCTCTGGCCAAAGCATTCTTCCTGAACGTTGGTAAATTTTTCTCATCAAGGATCTCAAGAGCATATCTGGTCATACATTCGACATCCCCAACATCACACAGAAATCCTGAATAGCCATGAATGTTAAGTTCCGGCAGACCACCTGCATTTGATGATATCACTGGTACCTCACAGGCCATTGCCTCGAGGGCTGCCAGTCCAAAACTTTCTTTCTCTGATGGCATAATAAACAAATCTGCTACAGAAAGTACTTCTTCTACTGCTTCCAGTTTACCCAGAAACCGCATATCACCACAATCACCGCATTCCCTGCACAGATTCTCTACTTTGGTACGTTCAGGACCATCTCCAACGAGTAATAATTTTGCTGGTATTTTTCTTCTAAGATTTTGAAATACTTTTACAACATCTTCAACCCTTTTCACTGCTCGGAAATTGGATGTATGTACAATCAGCTTCTCGTTATTCGGACATATGGCCTTTTTAAAGTGATCCTTTTTTTGCTTTTTAAACCTTTCCAGGTCAATAAAGTTTGGAATCACCTTAATTTCTTTTTCAATTTTAAAATGTTTTAACGTGTCTTTCCTGAGATCTTCCGACACGGCGGTAATTCCGTCGGACTCATTTATACTGAATGTGACTACCGGTTCAAAAGAAGGATCACGGCCGACAAGTGTTATGTCTGTTCCATGTAACGTAGTGATTACAGGAATCTCAATATTTTCTTTTTTTAAGATCTGCTTTGCCATATATGCTGCTGAGGCATGTGGTATGGCATAGTGAACATGAAGCAGATCAAGCTTTTCATATTTGACCACATCCACCATTTTGCTTGCCAGAGCGAGTTCATATGGGGGATACTGAAACAGGGGATAATTCATCATATCTACCTCATGATAGTAGAGATTTTCATTGAAAAAATCCAGCCTTGTAGGTTGAGAATAAGTGATAAAATGAATTTTATGGCCTTCTTTTGCAAGGGCAATGCCCAGCTCAGTAGCGACAACTCCACTACCTCCAAAAGTTGGATAACAAGCAACTCCGATTTTCATTTATGGATTAATTATATTGTTTTTCAAAACTCCAGATTGATTCATATACTTTGTCCTGAATTCTCTTACGTATATTCAGGTTTGCAAGTTTTGTATTCCCGGCATCCGGGTAGATTCTGTTTGACAGAAAAACAAATATAAGATTAAAAGTAGGATCTGCCCACACTACAGTACCTGTAAATCCCCTGTGGCCAAAAGTTTTATAGGATGCATATCGTGAAGCAGGATTATGTTCTTCATTTTTATCGGGTTTGTCCCAGCCCAGTCCGCGTCGGTTTTCTTTGCTCTGGGAGGATGTAAATTCATTTATCACGCCCTCATTAAGGAATTTCACTCCGCCGTACTCACCTCCCTGAAGTCCCATCTGCAATAGCTTGGCAAGGTCGTGTGAGTTACTGAACAATCCGGCATGTCCGGCCACTCCTCCGTTCATTGCTGCAATTTCATCATGAACCGTCCCCCATATCAGCATGTTCCTGAATCTGTCATCGCGTGCAGTCGGAGGCATCCGTTTTATCGGGAACCGGCACATCGGGTTAAAACCTATGGTGCTTGCACCTAAAGGTTTGTAGAAATAGGTATCCAGAAACTCATCCATTGACTGTCCTGTCAGCCGCTCGGCGAGCACCTGCATCAGGTAAAAACCGAGGTCACTGTATTTGTAATCATACGTATCTTTGTTCCGCCCCTTACGACGAAGATCGGTT
>JBNKDZ010000569.1:0-5270 GCA_050288525.1 Cyclobacteriaceae bacterium | reverse complement strand
GATGGATCATCGATTATTTTAGTCATCTTTTTGCCCACTTCCATTTCCTTACGTCCACTGACACGACAAAGAAGCCTCAGATAAAGCGAATTGTTAAATTTCCTCCATTTTTCCATGGAGCCTCCATACATTCCATCCAATTCCGGTTTTATAAATGAGGGCTCGGAGGCATATATATAATTGGCTTTCTCCAGGTCCTCGAACATCCCTTCATATACTTCCTGTTGAGAATCAAACTTAGGTTTGGTTGTTCCTCCTATCTTTCGGGCCTCAAAAGCTTCGGAATAAGGGATATCGCCATACATATCCGTGAGATTGGACATATACAATACTTTAAGCGTAAGAGCTATGGCCTCAAGAGATCTGTCATCTTGTTCGATGCTCAAATCATACATATGAAGGGCATTGTTGGCAAAACCAGCATAACGATTCCACACGCTTTGCCAGTTTCCGTCACTAATGAAATAACGATGTTCCTGACGTGTGGTACCTCCGGTATAAGCAGTAAACTGGATAAGCTCGTTATTCCAGAACCAGGTATAATATAGCCAGGTATTTGCTCCATTGTATAAAAGAGGTTCAAACATTCCACTGGCACGGATCTCACCAACTGTAGTTTTATTGGGATTCGTATTTATTTCTTCAAAGTCAGACGTACAGGCGCAGGCAACTATTACCATCAATCCGGAAATCAATATTTTCTTCAGTATATTCATGATATGAATGATTAAAATGAAACTTTTACATTAAAACCGTATGATTTAGTCATTGGAAAAGCCATTGACTCTATTCCTTTATGGATATTTGATCCGTTCAACATACCGGTTTCAGGGTCATATTGTGGAAATTCTGAAATGCAGAATACATTCGTGGCATACATACCCAAACTTGCATTTGTCAAAAAGCCTGTTTTTTGACAAATCGCATTGGGCAACTGGTAATCAATACGAACCTCTTTCAGTTTGAGAAATGAAGTACTGAACGTGTTCATTTCTGTATTATTTCTGTTCCAGATATAAGTATTATAATATGTTTTAATGTCGCTTGTTACGGTTGTATTTTTAGTATAGCTAACTGTTCCGTCAGCGTTATTCACAACATTTACACCCTCATGTACTAATCCGTCATACCTTCCTTCGAGTGAATTTTTAAGTTTACCCTGATATGAAAGAGCGAAGTTTGTAACAGAGAAAGCATTACCTCCCAGTTGTCCGGAAAACATTGCTGACACACTAAAATTCTTATATCTGAAGCGCTGAACCATTCCGCCCCTCCATTCAGGATTGACATTTCCAATTCTGCGATCCGGAGATTCATCAAGGATTGGATATCCATCTGCATTGACAATATGCATTCCTGAAGCGTCAAGTTTCTCTCCGTTTTCATCGATGTAAAAAGCGCCTTCGGGTGCCCGTTGAAATCCACGCCCATAAATTACATGCATTTCTTCTCCAACATATGAATAAATATAAGTCCGGTTTCCGATGGTAGTACCCATATCCGTCTGGAGTGGTTCTTCGGGGTTCCACCCATCCTGCAAACTGACGAGTTTGTTCTTATTTATTGACCAGTTCAGGTCAAATGACCAATCAAAATCCCGGCTTCGTACTGGTTGGAAACCTGCGGCTACTTCTATGCCCTTGTTTGAGATTTCGCCAGCATTTATCTTCATTCCGGTAGCTCCTGTAATCTGATCAACGTCCACTGAAACAATCTGATCTGTGGTTGATGAATAATACATAGCCACATCAAACGATATACGTCTATGAAATAGTTCACCTGCTATCCCTGTCTCCAAACTCTCAACATTTTCAGGCTTGATTAGTGGATCCGGAATTGTTCCGGGCAACGTATATCCACCCGAATAGGCAGTAGTACTGTAATACTGGTCTAAGGAATACGGAGATGTATCATTTCCAACATTAGCCCATGAAAACCGCAATTTAAGCATGTCAACCCAAGGTGCTCCTGATTGAAAATTAAACATTTCACTTACCAGGACACTTGCAGCGACCGAAGGGTAAAAATAGGACCAATTGCTACGCGATAATGTACTCGACCAGTCATTACGCCCTGTAATATCAAGATAATAAATAGCGTTCCAGCTTAAAGATGCTATTCCATAAAGACTGTTCACAACCTTTTTACTTCTGTAATTATACGGATCCGGAATGACCCCGGTTGGAAGATTGGAAGTATGATAAATCCCCTCTTCACCCAACTGGTCCAACGTAATTTTATTATTATAATATTCATTCACACGATTATTGCCTCCAAACATTACAGATATCCCAAATCGATTATTGGCCAATTCGTTATTTTTATATCGCAGCATAAAATCGTTATTGTTTTCCATTTCCCGAACGGTCTGTTCCCGATAAAAACCATTTGGATAATCTGTAGTGTAATAAGGTCTTTTTTGGGAACGGAATTCATTTGACCAATCCAGACCGGAGCGCAAATCAAGTGTCAGGTCCTTTATTATTTCAAATGTCAGACTGATATTCCCCAGAACACGATCTTTGTCCTGTGCGTTTAATGCCTTATAAAGAGTACGATATGGATTAAAAGAATTTGCAGAGGGAAAAACCAGTCCCTCTCCATTTTCTCCAAGAGATGACCAGTTCAGATAATTATAACGACCTTCAAAATACTCACTTTTCCAATCGTTAATGCTGTTTACATTAAAACCCCATACAAGGGCATACATTGGATTGCTTTCATCATATCCCCCTCCGGGCATATTATCACTCTGTTTATGGTAATAATTAATTTTTGATGTCAGCTGTATTCTATTATTTACCGGAGCTTTAAACGCCAATGATACCGTTTGTTTATCAAATCCTGTATTAGGCAATATCCAATCATTATTATAATTGGTGAAAGAAAAACGGGTAGAAGTACCTTCTCCATTACTACCATTGATGATTATGGTATTACTTTTAGTAATTCCTGTACAGAACAAGCCTGTATACCAATCATCCTGATATACCCAGGGTAATTTTGTATATGTATCAGTCTCCCAGTTTTTTGATGCATACAAATAACGTAATTTACCCGGATCAAACTTTTCTCCGAACGTATATCTTGAATAATGCTTGGGTACAGCGATACCATCCGAAGCCATTTCTTCTGATATTTCCCATAAGGAATACTCCTGAATACCCTTATCTGATCCATTCCCATATTCAGTCTGAAAATCGGGAAAATAGGAAGCTTTTTCGAAAGCTATAGATGAGTTTACCGTCACTCCTATTCCTTTTTCATTCCGTCCAGACTTTGTTGTGATAACAATAGCACCATTTGCTGCACGTGAACCATAAAGAGCAGTTGCCGCAGGTCCCTTTAAAACTGTAACTGATTTGATATCTTCAGGGTTGATATCACTTGCTCCATTTCCAAAATCAACAGGAGCATCTTCCTGGGCATAATTACTCACACTTCTGGTGGCGGTCATTCCGGAAGATACCGGCACTCCATCAATCACGAACAAAGCTTCATTATTTCCATAATTTAAAGACCCGTCACCACGCAATGTAACCCTCATCGAACCGCTTGGGCCTGTTCCTGCCTGATCGAAACTTAATCCGGCTACTTTTCCTGCCAAAGAATTCAGCCAATTGCCTGAGACTGATTTTGTCACCTCCTTACCTTCAACCTTGGATACAGAATAACCAAGAGATATTTCTTCTCTTGTTATATTGAGTGCCGTAACCACTAATTCATTCATGGTAAAGCTCTCCTCCTCCAGAGCAACATTTATCTCTGTCGTATTTTCGATAAATACTTCCCTGCTCTTCATTCCAAGAAAAGAAAAAACAAGGGTACTGTTGGAGGGGATTGCATTAAGTGCAAATTTTCCATTATAATCCGTAATTGTTCCCAAGCTTGTGCCCTTCAGAATAATAGTTACCCCAATAAGCGGATCTCCATTAGTATCCGTTACCTTTCCCGATACATTAATCTTTTCCACAACCTTCAGTGTAATGGTTTTACCATCAATTAGGTAAGCCAGACTTGCATCTTTACTTACCTGACCCAGAATATCCTTCAACCTGTCATTTGTAAACCGGTATGAAAAAAACCTTGTATCATTAAGTATTTCATCGGAGTACATAAACTGGTAGTTTGTCTTACTTTCCAGCATTTTAAAAAGCTGGTCTAACCTGACATTTTCCACCCGAAAGGATATGTATTCCTTACTTTCCTGAGCTAAAACACTTTTGCTATCAATACCTCCTAACAATAATGCTATTAGTCCCAATATTATAATTTCCTTATAATGAGATTTTACTATCTCATATAGATTAATTTTCATAATTTGTTCTTTGCTTTATTTAGTAAAAAGAATTTATAAAAATTCAGACGACTGAAGTCGGATCTGTTAACAACAGTTCCGGTTCTTTTATTTATGTGGTTTATTGTTATCTACTCCATAATATTTTATTTAATGGTAATTGTATCATTTTGAATCACGTACTCAAATCCAACCATAAACTGCAGACTGTTAAGTACTTTTTCCAGTGATTCATTTATATAAGATGCGCGTATCTTCCGTTTTAATATTTGATTTGACTTACAATGAATTTTTACATTGTACCACTTTTCAATGTTGTTAAATGCCTCTTCAGCCGGGATCTCATTGAATCTGAGAATATTTCTGTGCCAATCGATAAAATCCCTGGCATCTACTTCTGTTTTTATAAATTCACGGTTTTCCTTTTTATAAACTGCCTGATTTCCCTGTGCCAGCGTAACACCATTAGCGTTGCAATTTCCGGAGACATGTACTTTTCCTGTTTCCACCGTGACCACTATGGAAGTATCCTCCTTATATTTTATGTTAAATGAGGTCCCCAATACTTTGGTCTGAAAAATGCCGGAGCAAACAACAAAAGGTTTTTGCTCATTACGTTTTACATTAAAAAATGCCTCGCCTGTCAAAACAACGTTCCTGGTCTTCTCGTCAAAATTTTCAGGATAGCTTATTGATGCTCCTCCATTCAGATATACCTGTGTCCCGTCAGGCAATACAACCTGCTTTCTCCGACCTTCCGGATTATTTAAAACAATATTATTTGCAACAGAGGTATCTTCATTTATTTTATTAAGAAAATAGTATCCAAAACCAACGCTTAAAAATATTGCTATTGAAGCAGCAATGCGTATCATCTTATTCTGGTAATGAATTCGTACTTTTTTCGTCTTTTCTGTCTGAGTAATTTTTGATCTTAATAAACCAAGACCTCTCTCAAAGCTGAATTCTACAG
>JBNKDZ010000568.1:0-7036 GCA_050288525.1 Cyclobacteriaceae bacterium | reverse complement strand
ATCCGATGCCCGGATCATGAAACTTGACGAATGCATTGAATATGCTTTTGAGAATAACGAAAATGTCATCATCGCAAACCTGGAAACAGAAATAGCCAGGGCAAAAGTAGGCGAAGTGATGTCTTCCGGGTTTCCTCAGGTTAATGCAGATCTCAGCTTTAATAAAAATGTCATGATCAGGGAAATGTTTATTTCTGCTGATAATCCAATTGCTGGCGATAACGTTCCACCTGGCGTAACATCTATCAGCATACCTTTTGGGACTGAATATGATGGTGATATATCACTCAGTGCATCACAAATGATCTTCAATGGTTCCTATTTTGTTGGATTAAAAGCCTCAAAAGTTTATCAGGAATTATCTAAAAAGGATCATATTAAATCTAAAATCGATGTGGTTGAAGCTGTAACAAAAGCTTATTATTCAGTATTAGTTAATGAAATCTTTCTTGAAACTGCCAAGGCAAACTTACAACGACTAGATTCCTTACTTCGAGAAACTACAATAATGCAACAAAACGGATTTGTTGAAAAGATTGATTTAAACCGTACTACTGTGGAATACAATAACATCAAAACTTTTACAAGTAATATGGAAAGATCGGTTTTGATAAGTAAAGAATTGTTGAAATTTCAAATGGGAATGCCAATTACTGAAAACATTGAAATAGGCGAAAAATTTGAGGACCTTGAATTTGATCTTGAAGGGATTTTAGCTCTTGAATCAGATTTTAATCAACGTATTGAATATTCTCAGTTAGAGACTAATAAAAAACTTACTGAGCTTGACTTGAAAAATAATCAGGTACAGTATTTACCAAATCTTGATCTGATATTTTCCTGGGGTATGAACTCCGGGCCTAAGGAGCCTAATGAATTAATTAAATTTGGCAAAAGAGATATATGGTCTGACTATATGCTTGTTGGAATAAAAATGCACATGCCAATTTTTGATGGCTTGTTGAAAGCAAAAAAGATCCAGCAAAACAAAATCCAATTAAATCAAATCATGTATCAGCGCAGCATGTTGGAAAATTCCATCAACCTTGAAGTTGAGCAATCGAGAAAAAACCTGGTCTCAAGCCTTGAATCACTTGAAAACCAGAAAGAGAATATGACACTGGCTGAAGAAGTGTACAACCATTCGAAGATCAAATACCAGGAGGGTGTCGGTTCCAATCTGGAGGTTATCGATGCCGACAATGCCTTTAAAGATGCTCAAAGCAACTATTTCAGCGCGCTTTACGATGCGTTGATCAGCCATGTTGAATATCAGAAAGCACTTGGAATTTTATATCAGGAAACACACAACGATTAATTTATACATAACAATGAAAAACATCATAATCATACTTATTGCCCTTGTTGCTTTTGGCTCCTGCCAGCTAAAAGATGAGGCAGAGAAGAAAAAAGAAAAGCTCAAGGATAAAAAAGAGGAACTTCAGGAACTTAAGGAAGACATCGCCGAACTTGAAAAGGAGATTGCCTCTCTGGATCCTGAGTACGCCCGTAAAAACAGAAAGGCGACCCTTATCACGGCACTTCCGGTAGAAAAAAATGTGTTCACACACTATCTGGAAATCAGTGGCACCGTCGATTCCAAATCGAATGTGATCGTAAGCGCTGAAAATATGGGGACCATCCTTAGTATTTATGTCACGGAAGGTGACCGGGTAAATGCAGGACAACTGCTGGTATCCATGGATACAGAATTATTTAAAAGAGCCCTTGCTCAACTGGAAGCCCAATATGAGCTGGCCAAAACCATGTACGAGAAGCAGGCAAATCTCTGGGAAAAAAATATTGGTACTGAAGTACAATACCTGGAAGCCAAGACCAACAAAGAATCCCTTGAAAGCCAGATCGATAATGTAAAAACCCAGATCGCTAAATCACAGATCAGGGCACCTTTTACCGGAACAATTGAAAAAGTACTGGTTAAGAAAGGTGAAATCGCTCAACCCGGAACTCCGATAATCCAGCTTGTTAATCATAAAGGTATGTATGTCGTGGCGGATCTCTCCGAATCGTATATCGGCAAATTTAACAAAGGAGATGAGATAATGATCGAATTCCCTTCCTTAAACGAAACAATAAAATCCACCATCAGCTCTGTCGGACAGGTGATCAATGAACAAAACAGAACGTTTAAGATCGAAGCCAGAATACCAAAATCTGATTTTCTGGTAAAACCGAACCTGATCGCCCTGCTCAAGCTGAAAGATTTTGAAAAACAGGATGCAGCCATCGTACCGACAAACCTTATTCAAAAAGATAACATTGGTGACTATGTCTTTATCGTTGACAAAGACACAAACAACACCGTTGCCAAAAAGATCCATATCGAACGTGGCACCACTTATAAAAACAAAACGATGATCGATAAAGGTCTGAGCGGTGATGAATTATTGGTAAATGAAGGATTCAGGGATGTGACGGATGGAAACAAAGTAAAAATTGTAGAAAACGTTCTGTAATATCAGAAATCAAACTTTTATATGGAAAATAAGGAAGCAAAAAAAGAAATAGTAATAAAGGAATTCGGCCTTAGTTCACTTTCTGTCAACAACAGAACGAGTGTATTGATCATTACCCTCCTGATCTTAATTGCCGGACTTTATTCTTATATCAATATACCAAAGGAAAGTTTTCCTGAAATAGTGATACCAACCGTTTATGTTGGAACAATATATCCGGGAAACTCACCTGTGGACATGGAAAACCTGATCACACGGCCCATTGAGAAAGAACTGAAATCGTTGTCGGGAATTAAAAACATCAAGTCAACATCCGTACAGGACTATTCGACCATCGTTGTGGAGTTTAACCCCGAAGAAGACCTGGCGAAATCGTTACAGGATGTTAAAGATGCCGTTGACCGGGCAAAAAGTGAGTTGCCTACCGACCTTGAAACGGATCCGAATGTCATGGATATCGACCTTACCGAGATCCCGATCATGTACATCAACATTTCGGGTGATTACAGCATCGACGAACTTAAAACATTCGCCGAATACCTCGAAGACGAGATTGAAAAGCTCTCTGAGATATCTAAATGCGAGATACGTGGTGCCCTGGAACGTGAAATCCGGATTGATGCCGACATTCACAAGATGGAAGCCATGCGCATCTCATTCGAAGATATCCGGAACGCCATTTCTGCAGAAAACCTAACGATGTCGGGAGGTAATATCCGAACCGGCGAATTCCGAAGGAGTCTTCGTGTCGATGGCGAGTTTAAAACGGTAAAGGAAATTGAAAATGTGATCGTCAAAGACGAAGACTATAACATTGTTTATGTCAAAGATATCGCAGATGTAACTGACAGCTACGAGGAACGTACCAGTTATTCCCGATCAAGTTTGCTGCCTGTTGTGACCGTAGATGTGATAAAACGAGGTGGTGAAAACCTTATCCTTACCGCAGACAAGATCAAGGAAATCATCAATGATGCACAGATCGAACGATTTCCGGAAGACCTGAATATCACCATCACCAATGACCAGTCGAAATTCACCAAAGCGATGGTCCTGAACCTGGAAAACAGCATCATCACCGGGGTGATCCTGGTGGTAATGGTGCTTATGTTCTTTATGGGACTGCGTAATGCCCTGTTTGTGGGTATCGCTATTCCATTGTCCATGTTCATGGCCTTTATCATCCTGTCCATGATCGGGTATTCAGCCAATATGATGGTGCTCTTCGGGTTGATCCTGGCGTTGGGTATGCTGGTCGATAATGGTATTGTGGTGGTGGAAAACATATACCGGCTGATGCAGGAAGGTTATTCCCCCATTAAAGCCGCAAAAGAAGGGGTGGGAGAAGTGGCATTGCCTATCATCACCTCCACAGCCACTACCCTGGCTGCCTTCTTCCCGCTGGCATTCTGGACAGGTATTCTCGGAGAGTTCATGAAATATCTGCCTATTACCCTTATCATTGTACTTTCATCGTCCTTGTTTGTTGCGCTGGTTATTAACCCGGTGTTGACAGCCTTGTACATGAAACTGGAGGAAAAGAAAGTAAACAGGGTCAAACTGTTGACCATAGCCGGAATTATGGTGCTGGTAGCTATTCCATTTTACTTTGTAGGATATGCCTGGGTTGCCAATATTATTATCGCATTTGCTCTTGGTGCTCCGTTTAACATATATGTCCTTAACCCCGGAGTAAGCTGGTTCCAGGAAACGTTCCTTCCGGCCCTTGAAGAATTTTATTCCAAAACCATTTCATATGCCTTAAGAGGAAAAAGGCCTTTGTATTTCCTGGGAAGTACAGTAGGAATATTATTTGGAGTGATCTATATCTTCTACTTAAGTGAGCCCAAGGTGGAACTTTTTCCGAATAATGAGCCGAATTATATTTATCTGCTTATCGAGAAACCTCTTGGTTATGATATTGAGAAAACCAATGAATTCACCTATGAACTGGAGAAAAAGGTTGTTGAACTTCTCGAACCATATAATGAAGCAGTCGAGTCTGTGATCACCACGGTTGGTGAAGGAGCCAGTGATCCGAACCAGATTGCAGGTGATCAGGCTACTCCGAACAAGGCCATCATTACCATTTCATTCCTGGAGTTTGAAAAACGTGGAGATGTAAGCACAAATGCTGTTATGGAAGAAATACGGTTGCTTACCTCAAAGATACCTGGTGTCCTGATCACCATAAACAAAGAAGAAAACGGTCCTCCTGTTGGAAAGCCTATTAATATTGAAATTATTGGTGAGGAGTATGATCAGTTGATAAGTATTTCCGAAAACATCCGTAAACGGATCGATGAAGCAAATGTACAGGGACTGCAGGAACTGAAGTCGGACCTGGAAATTGGTAAACCCGAACTGCTTGTGAATATTGATCGTGACAAAGCACAACGTCACGGGCTGTCGACCTACTCTATTGCTACTGAATTGCGTACGGCGCTGTTTGGTTTGGAGATATCCAAGTTCAAGGATGGTGAAGATGACTACCCGATCCAGCTACGGCTGAAAGATGAATACCGGTACGATATCGATGCTTTGATGAATAAGCGCATTACCTTCCGGGACAACAAAGGAACACTTAAACAGATTCCGATATCCGCGGTGGCAAACATCGATTATACTTCCACCTACGGTTCGATACGCAGAAAAGACCTCGACAGGGTAATCTCGCTGTATTCGAATGTGATCGAAGGGTATAATGCCAATGATATCGTGGCTGAACTTAAATTGTTACTCGGCGATTATGAGCTGCCTCAAGGCTATGAGATCAAGTTTACAGGAGAACAGGAGGAGCAGGAAAAATCTGCCGAATTCCTGACACGGGCACTTATTATTGCAATATTCTCCATATTTATGATCATTGTAGCGCAATTTAATTCCATTGTGACCCCATTCATCATAATGATGTCCGTACTGTTAAGTACAATAGGTGTATTCCTTGGAATTACCGTATTCAGCATGCCTTTCAGCATCATCATGACAGGGATCGGGATTATCTCCCTTGCCGGGGTGGTAGTGAACAATGCGATTGTGCTCATTGACTATACCAACCTGGTACGACAACGTAAGAAAAAAGAACTCGGGCTGGATGAGGAACATTATCTTACCATGAATGATCTGATAGAAAGTATTCGTATTGCCGGTAAGACACGATTACGTCCGGTATTGCTGACGGCTATTACAACCGTATTGGGACTTGTACCTCTGGCAACCGGTATGAATATTAACTATATCACCTTATTCGAAAAATTTGATCCCGAATTTTATATGGGTGGCGATAACGCCATGTTCTGGGGACCAATGGCATGGACGGTCATCTTTGGACTTATCTTTGCTACCTTCCTGACCCTGGTGATTGTGCCTGTCATGTATCTGCTCGCAGATAAAATGGCGTTTTGGGCCAAGGGCATAAAACATGAATAAACGTAAAAACCTTACTTACAGACATTAATAATGCAAAAACACGAAAATCAACAGGAACATAATTAGTACATTTGTTCCTGTTGATTTTCATTTATGGAAATTATGCATTAACAGGATAAGACCACAATAATAAAACCTCACCATCATTATATACTTAATACCATTATTTAAATAACAAAAGACATTAAATGCATTCTTACGGGATAATAATCTTCTTTGTCGTCTTCTTTATTATTCTTGATTTCTACATTTTCCAGGCGGTCAAAGTGACCACCATCTCCTTATTTAAAAAATGGAAAGGCAAGATCTATGCTTTATACTGGGGTTTCTCCCTGTTTTGCATCGGTGTACTGTTATTGTATAACTTCGGCATCCCTTCTATCCTTCCCGGCTGGTCAAGATCCTTTATTATCGTAGGCCTTTTTATAATTTACCTGGCAAAACTCTTCAGTTCGGTTATTCTTTTGCTTGAAGATATTTACCGTGGACTGAAATGGGTGTTTTTGATGATCTTCAAACGTAAAAAACATACCGCTGATGGTCATAAAAAGCAAAAGCACGTCATAAGCAGGTCGGAATTTATTTCGAAAGCAGCCCTGGTGGCTACCTCCATCCCGATCGCAACGTTCAGTTATGGTATCGCCTCTGGAGCACATAACTACCGCGTACGAAGAAAGACCATCTACCTGCCCAACCTGCCCGATTCCTTTGACGGTATTACCATCGGACAGATCTCCGATATCCATTCGGGCAGTTTCTTTGATAAAAAAGGTGTTATGCGGGGCATCGACCTGTTTATGGAACAGAAAGCCGATATCGCCTTCTTTACTGGTGACCTGGTAAACCAGGAAACAAGCGAAGTAATGGAGTATAAAGACATGCTTGCTAAAATTAAGGCGCCATTAGGGGTATATTCGACCCTGGGAAATCATGATTATGGTGATTATAAAGGTTGGTCAAGTCCTGCTGCTAAGAAAAAAAATCTTGATGACCTCATCCGGGTACAGAAAGAAATGGGATGGGACATCTTATTGAATGAAAACAGAACAGTAAAAGTTAATGGCGAAGAGATAGGTGTCATAGGGGTGGAGAACTGGGGTAAAGGTCGGTTTAGCAAACACGGCGATCTT
>JBNKDZ010000567.1:0-5760 GCA_050288525.1 Cyclobacteriaceae bacterium | reverse complement strand
ATAACAATACCGATACTGAAAACCACCTTTTTGTTCTTTTCCAGATACTCTTCTGTCTTTGTCAGCTTTTCTGCAAGAACCTCAGGATTTTCGAGGATCTCATTTTGCTTTTCTTTACTTGCTTTTTTTGAACTTGCCATCTTTTAAAAATTCAGGATGCAAAAATAGTATATTTTAATTTTAAAAAAATATTTCAGCGTTTATTCCTTAACAAAAGGGTAATTTTCCTGCATATATACGTCATTATATATTTCTTTTGCGTCAGGAAAATCAGATTCTTCAGAGAATTTCACACTTTCCAATACAATTTCTTTAATTTTTTTCTCCGTTTCCTGGAAATATTTTTCGTCTCCAAATTTATTTTCGATCATAGCCAGCTTCACCTGCTCTATCGGATCCCGTCGTTTGTAGGCTTCTACTTCCTCTTTTGTACGATATTTTGCCGGATCCGACATGGAATGTCCTTTATACCGATACGTCCTGAATTCAAGAAGTGTAGGTCCTTCTCCCTTGCGGGCACGTTCGGCTGCTTTAGCTACAGCATTGTGCACTTCTTCTACGTTCATAGCATCTACCGACTCCGATGGCATTTCATATGCATCTGCCAGTTTTGACAGATTCGTCACATTTGACGTTCGTTGCACAGAGGTTCCCATGGCATAACCATTGTTTTCGATTGCAAAGATTACAGGTATCTTGTAGTGCATGGCAAGGTTGAGTGCTTCATGGAATGCACCCTGTCTAACAGCTCCGTCTCCCATATACGTGATACATACATGATCAGTCTTCTGATATTTCTCTGCGAAGGCAATGCCGATTCCCAACGGGATCTGACCTCCTACAATACCATGGCCTCCGAAAAAGCCGTTTTCCTTGTCAAACATATGCATCGAGCCTCCCTTACCTTTTGAAATGCCGGTTTCCTTCCCGTACAATTCTGCCATGATCTTTTTAGGATCTGAGCCTAATGCCAGCGGATGTGCATGGTCACGGTAAGCTGTGATATATTTATCTCCTTTTTTTAGTGCTGAAATCGCTCCGGCTGCACAGGCCTCCTGTCCGATATACAGGTGACAGAACCCACGGATTTTCTGCTGACCGTAAAGTTGCCCTGCTTTTTCTTCAAATCTTCTCATCAGCAGCATGTTCTCAAACCAAAATTTATAGGTGTCTTTAGAGAATGCTGCTTTGCCTTTTTCTCCGGATGTTTTTTTCTGTTTTGTTGTTGCCATATAAGAGATTGGTTATAATTGTTTTTCTTTGCAACGAGTAACTAAAAAAAGGCTTCGATTGTTCAGATCGGTTTCCTTTCTGACCAGCGAAATTAAGTAAAAACATTCAACAAAGAAATTAATGCATCTTGAAAATCTGATTTTGATAAATTTCAAGAATTATTCTGAACAGAATATCCAATTCTCAACAGGGGTTAACTCGCTGGTAGGTGACAATGGAAGCGGGAAAACAAACCTTCTGGATGCTATTTACTACCTTTCAATGACGAAAAGTGCTTTTAATACGGTCGACAGTCAGACTATAAAACACGATGAATCTTTTTATAGTCTCATGGGCAGATTTTCTTCTGAAAAGAAAAAATGGAAGGTAGGAAATGCGCTGAATACAGGTCAGAAAAAAAAAGTATCCATCGACAAGAAAGTATTAAATAAAGCCAGTGAGATCATCGGGAAATTTCCGGTGGTGATGATCGCTCCCAGCGATTCAGGATTGATTGAAGGAGGCAGTGAAGCCCGGAGGCGGTTTTTTGACAGCATCATCTGCCAGATCGACAAATATTATCTCAACGACCTCGTTGAGTATAACCAGGCATTGAAAAGAAGGAACAAACTGTTAAAACAATTTGCCGAATCGAATGTGGTGGACCGCGACCTTCTGGAGCCTTATGATGCACTTCTGCTGGGTTTAGGGGAACGAATCTGTAAAGGAAGAAAAGTGTTTTGTGAAGCATATCTGCCGGTTGTATTGCAGCATTTCAAAAATATCTCCGATGGAAGGGAAGATGTGTCGGTAACCTATGAATCGGAGTTTCTTGAACCTTCCTTCCGTGAAATATTTTATGATTCCTATAAAAAGGATCTGATACTACAGCGTACAAATACAGGCATCCACAAAGACGATTTTATTTTTGAGATCGACGGATACGCCCTGAAGAAATTCGGGTCGCAGGGACAACAAAAATCGTTTCTTATCGCCCTGAAACTCGGACAGTTTGATGTGATAAGAAATGAAAAAGGACATAAACCGATCGTTTTACTGGATGATATATTTGACAAGCTTGATGACCACCGGATACAAAAACTTATTGAGATGACCCAACATCATGAATTCGGCCAGGTTTTTATTACAGATGCACGTCCTGAACGCACAAAAACATTTTTAAAAGACCTCCCTGTTGAGAAAAAAATATTTTTAGTTCAGGCAGGCCAACTAGAAGAAATAGATTTTTAACTTTGTACCTATGAAAAAACGCTCCGACGAACGTTCAAGAAATTCAGAAACATCCAGTGTGAAGGATGCTATCAATGCATTACTGGACGCCTACAGGATCCGGGGCAGGTTTGATGAAAGCAAACTGATCACATCCTGGGGAACACTCATGGGAAAGCCTATTGCCCGCAGAACCGAGAAGTTATTCATCCGTGATAAAATACTCTACGTTAAAGTAAATTCTGCACCGCTCCGCAATGAGCTCAACATGGCCAAAGTGAAAGTTCTTGAAATCATTCAGAAGGAATTCGGGAAAGACCTGATCCTGGATGTGATCTTTAGCTGACCAGGTAAATGAGAAATTCATATACAACCATTATCCTGTAAAAAATCTTCCTTGT
Organism: Cyclobacteriaceae bacterium; assembly: GCA_050288525.1. Taxonomy (GTDB): domain Bacteria; phylum Bacteroidota; class Bacteroidia; order Cytophagales; family Cyclobacteriaceae; genus JBNKDZ01. The sequence continues at coordinate 2,917 of JBNKDZ010000567.1, read as the reverse complement.
TCATTGACCTCTTATTGCTAACTTTGCTGAAATATTTAAAATAGAAATGAAAAAAACAGCCCTCAACGAAATACATCATAAACTGGGAGCACGTATGGTTCCCTTTGCAGGTTATGAAATGCCTGTTCGCTACACTTCAGATATCGAAGAACATATTACGGTAAGAGAAAAAGCAGGAGTGTTTGATGTTTCACATATGGGGGTTTTCTTGGTGAAAGGGCCGGAAGCACTTGAACTGATCCAGAAGGTAAGCAGCAATGACGCAACAAAGCTGTCACCCGGCAAAGTACAATATGCCTGTATGCCGAATGAACAGGGAGGAATCGTGGATGATCTTTTGGTGTATATGCTTAAGGAGGATGAATATATGCTGGTTGTAAATGCCAGCAATATCGAAAAAGACTGGGATTGGGTAAATAGTCATAATTCCATGGGTGCAATAACGGAAAACATATCTGAAGACATTTCCATTCTTGCTGTACAGGGACCTGATGCAGAAAAGGTATTACAGAAAATCACTTCCACAGATCTTTCAAAGATCCCGTTTTATGGTTTTACAAAGGGTAATATCGGGGACATTACCGATGGCGTGGTGATCTCAGCTACCGGATATACCGGATCAGGAGGGTTTGAATTATACATGTACAACCAGTATGCGGCACAGATCTGGGAGGCGTTAATGCAAGCAGGAGAAGCATATGGAATAAAGCCAGCAGGTTTGGGAGCAAGAGACACCTTACGTCTGGAAATGGGCTATTGCCTGTATGGTAATGATATTGATGATACTACCTCTCCTATAGAGGCCGGTCTCAGTTGGATTACAAGTTTAAACAAAACATTTATCGGAAGGGATATCTTCAAACAGCAAAAAGAATCCGGAGTTAAAAGGAAATTATGCGGGTTTGTTATGCAGGAGAGAGGAATTCCGCGTCACGGATATAAGCTTTTAAACAGTCAGGATGAAGAAATTGGAGAAGTTACATCCGGAACAATGTCACCATCCTTAAATATGGGGATCGGAATGGGGTATGTCAAAACTGAATACGCTCAGGCAGGTGAAATTATACAAGTATCTGTTCGAAATAAAAAAATACCGGCAAAAATAACTAAATTGCCGTTTTACAAGCCATGACCAATTGAAAAGTATTTTTTCAATACGTTAACAGATGATTTATGAAGAGTATCGATGTATGCCTTACTCCCGATCTGATCCATCAGCATGATCTTCCGGGCAGCGTAGTTGTTGTAATAGACATATTACGGGCAACTTCATGTATCACCACCGCTATCTCGCATGGTATTACCAGTATACGACCGGTTGAGAGCCTGACTGAATGTAAAGAACTTGTATCGGAAGGGTATATCGGAGCAGCTGAAAGGGGAGGCAGGAAAGTCGCCGGGTTTGAACTGGGTAATTCACCGTTTCATTTTATGAATCCCGAACTGGAAAATGCGGACATTGCGTTTACCACCACCAACGGAACAAAAACATTGCAAAAGTCAAAAGGGGCCATGCAGGTGGTGATCGGATCATTTTTAAATTATAGTGCCTTGCTGAGCTATCTCAGCCGTGTGTCAAGCCACCTGATTCTGCACTGTGCCGGGTGGAAAGGAAAAGTAAATCTGGAAGATATGCTTTTTGCAGGAGCGTTGGTAACAGGACTTAAAAACCTGTTTGAATACGCCTCCGACACGCCGCTCATTGCTGCGGAGATGTATAAATGTGGCCGTAACGACCTTAAGAAATTCATAACAGGTTCCTCACACGTACAACGACTTCAACGTCTCGGACTCGAAAAAGACATCGATTTTTGCCTGCGGGTGGATGAATATAAGGTTATCCCGATCCTCAGAGGACAACACATCATGAAGATGAAGTTGTCGGATATGTTGTTTTAGGAAGATTTCAGGAAGTCAATTAAATACTGGGGTATGACTGAAATTTATTAGTTATAGAGCGGAAGTATTTTTCTTCGGAATAAAAATTATGACCATTGGAATCCAGACATATATAATCATGTCCGGTTTTTATCTTTAATGTCACCCTCTCAGTATAATGACCACCCAGATAATGAAAATATTTATAAGATAATCCCGAATATAGCCATCTCATTACTGGTGATATAATTTTAATTTCGCCCTGAACCAATTTGACCTCGTCAATCGATTTATAACTCATTATTACAAAGTACAGGTTTTGAGCATGATTAATTCGTAATAACAATCCATCAGAATATTTCTCAAAATTGCAGCGGGAATTCAAATCAATCATATTTGACGAGGTGCTACGGACAGACATTTCGGTTAACCGGTACAAGGCACTGCCCGAAAAACCATTTTTTAACTGGCTTAAAACAGATTTTCTGACCCCAAGAAGTTGGTTTACTTCAGATTTTCTATCTTGATGAAATTCCTTTTCTGTATAAAAAATCATGTGGGATTTTAAATATTGTTTAACCGATTACTGTTTATTAATTTTATATTTTACCAATTCCAAATACTTTCTATATTTGCACTCCTATTGCCCTGTGGTGTAACGGCAACACGTCTGACTCTGGATCAGAAATTCCAGGTTCGAATCCTAGCAGGGCAACTTTTTTTATACCCAAAGCAATTCGATATGCATTATTATCCAGTTACCATTTATCTTCTTTAAGACGGCGGCTCCACCATAATATTCATAGGCAAACTCAACCCAGCATTCTGTTGCATTTCGGTTAAAGATCATCTTGTTCACCTTGAATAACGACTCGAAGAATACGGGATCATCATCGTCTCCTAATTTCGTAAACGGTATTTTTTTACAAATAAAAGCCGAATATTGTTTTAATCTTTCCTCCCGATCAACGTATGTTTCTACCAGGTTGTCCTGTTCATATCCGTAATAATCAAAAACATGTTCCAGTTCCTCGATATA
>JBNKDZ010000566.1:0-5326 GCA_050288525.1 Cyclobacteriaceae bacterium | reverse complement strand
GTGGTGTTCAGGAAGAGATTTCCCAGGGAGCAGGCCGACTTGCCGGTCACCTTGGACTTGGAAATCTGATCATGTTTTACGATTCCAATGACATTCAATTATCAACCGAAACAGATGCTGTGACAAGTGAAGATACAGCAGCAAAATATAAAGCATGGGGTTGGGAAGTCGTAACTGTTGACGGACATGATCACGATCAGATCCGTGAAGCCTTGAAAAAAGCCAACAGTCAGGATGCGAAACCATTCCTGATCATAGGTAAAACCATCATGGGTAAAGGTGCTATGACTGAAAGTGGTGAGAGTTATGAAAGAAAATGTGCTACACACGGTATGCCTTTGGGAGAAGCAGGTGCTTCTTTTGAAAAATCCATTAAGAATCTGGGAGGAAATCCGGATCAGCCTTTCATGATATTTGACGATGTAGCGGCTTACTGGAAAGAAATACTTCAGAAAAAACGTGAAGAAGCCAAATCGAAAAAAGAGCTTCAGGCACAATGGGAAAAAGAAAATTCGGAACTGGCAGTCAAGTTAAAAACGTTCCTCAGCGGAGAAGTTAAAGGTTTTGACTTCGATGGTGTTGTACAAAAGGAAAACAACTCCACAAGAGCAGCTTCCGGAACTGTTTTAGCTGAATTTGCAAAGAAAGTAGAAAACATGATCGTTGCTTCTGCCGACCTTTCAAACAGTGATAAAACGGACGGATTTTTGAAAAACTCCTCTCAGTTCAAAAAAGGAGATTTTTCCGGCGCCTTCCTGCAAGCGGGTGTTTGTGAGCTTACTATGGCAGCCATTGCTAACGGTATGGCACTACATGGTGGTGTTATTCCGGTTTGCGGTACGTTCTTCGTTTTCTCTGATTACATGAAACCAGCTGTTCGTATGGCAGCACTAATGCAACTTCCGGTGAAATATGTATGGACGCACGATGCCTTCAGGGTAGGTGAAGACGGACCTACACACCAGCCGATCGAACAGGAAGCCCAGATACGTCTGATGGAAAAACTTAAAAATCATCACGGCGACAACAGTGTACTTGTTCTTCGCCCTGCAGATACACATGAAACGACTATTTGCTGGAAAATGGCGGTGGAAAACACAAAAACACCAACAGCACTCCTTCTTTCAAGACAGAATATTGTGGATGTTCCTGCAACAAAATCTACACGATATGAAGAAGCGAAAGCTGCTGAAAAAGGTGCTTATATCGTTAAATATGTAGATGGAACACCAGATATCATTTTTGTAGCAAACGGTTCGGAAGTTTCGACCCTGATCGGTGGAGCTGAAAAACTTGAAAAGGAGAAAGGTCTGAAAGTTCAGGTAGTATCTGTTCCTTCTGAAGGCCTTTTCAGACTTCAGAGTCAGGCATATCAGGAAGAGGTGATCCCTTCAGGAAAACCAGTGGTGGGACTTACTGCCGGATTGCCTGTGACACTTGAAGGATTGGTAGGAAAAGAAGGTAAAGTGATCGGTCTTGATCATTTTGGCTATTCCGCTCCATTTAAAGTGTTGGATGAGAAATTCGGATATACTGCAGAGAATGTATTCAATACAGCTTTGGAGTTGATTAAATAAGATTCGTTCGATAATTATTGATACTGAGCCACTGACAGAGATTTGTTATTTTATCCTGTTGGTGGCTTTTTTTATAAAATTTTACATGCTACTATTGTACTGGTTTTCGTTAAAAAACGAAGTGAAATCTTTAAAAGAAAATAGTTCCATTGAAAATCAGATATAAAATTCTTTCCGGTTTTCTGATCATGGTAGCAATGCTCATAATTGCCGGTGCAATAACTATTTATGAGTTTTCCAATCTTACAAAAAATGTAAATGCCATTCTGGACAATAATTATCAATCCATTGTGTCCTGTAAACACATGTTGGAAGGGCTGGAACGAGAGGATAGTGGAATATTGATGTTGCTCCTGGGGAAATGGGAAGAGGGAAGAGGTATCATCATGGAAGGGGATAGCATATTTCAGCAAAATATTAAGATTGTTGAGGCGAATATTACTGAACCTGGTGAAGAGGAGCTTATTAAGGAAATCCGTATGGAATATGAGGCTTTCAGGAAGATGTGGAGACATCCCATCGTTGGGACAAATCATGAAGGTAATATAAACTGGTACTTTGATGAGATGCATCAGGAATTTAAAGGCATAAAGACATTGGTGAGCAATCTGATGTATCTGAACCAGGAATCAATGTATAAGGCTGCCAGCGTAATGAGGTCTAAAGCCGAAAGAGCAATTACACCTGGTATAGTGGCAGTGGTATCCGGACTGGTATTTTCGCTTTTATTCAATTATTTCATCGACTTGTATATGGTCAAGCCGATAGTAAGGATCACCAAAGCCCTGAAAACAGCCAAAAATTCCTGGGATATATCGAAAATAAACGTTGAGACCAACGATGAAATAAAAGAACTTGCCGAAGCTATTGACAATTTTATAATTGAAAAAAAACATAGGTCCTGAAAAACAATGAGACTTAATGTGATTCTTGGACATCTGGGGAGGTTATATCTTTTTAACTCTATATTTTTAATAATTGCATCGATAATTTCGATCGTTGAGAATGAAAGCTCTGTATTACCTTTGGCTTATAGCGCTTTAATTAGTCTTCTGTTCGGGCTGTTTCCGTCTATTTTTGTCCCAAAGACTATTGAGATAAAAGCTCATGAAGGTGTTTTTGTGGTCGTATTCGGATGGATTACAACGTGTATAATTGGGATGTTGCCTTTTTTACTCTGGGGGGGAGAATTCAGCCTGATCAATGCCTGGTTTGAGACCGTGTCCGGATTTACCACCACAGGTTCAACAGTTCTGAATAATATTGAAGCCCTCCCGGATGGCCTGCTGTTCTGGAGGTCTGCGACGCATTGGATCGGTGGAATAGGGATAATTCTTTTTGCTCTGCTCATCGTTCCGGCTACATCACAGTCAAAAATGGTTCTTTACAATACGGAAATGTCTTCCATTGCCAAGGAAAACTTTCAGTTCAGGACGAGAGAAACATTGAGGATATTATTATACGTTTATCTGGGCCTTACTGCTCTTGAAATAGTGTTGCTATGGGTTTTCGGGATGAGCTTGTTTGATGCTGTGAATCATGCCTTTGCCACTATTGCTACCGGAGGATTCTCAACAAAGAATGCTTCTGTTGCTTATTTTGATAATGTGGCAGTAGAAGTGATCATCATGGTATTTATGGTGGTGTCAGGTATACATTTCGGGCTGATTTTTAATACGATACGATTGAGAAAACCCAATATCTTTCATTCACAGGTCGTGAATTATTATATCGGAGGCATTATAATTGGCATATTACTGATATCCTACAATCTGTATAAAACAGAATTTGACAGTTTTGGTGAAGCACTGAGGTACGGATCTTTTCAGGTGATCTCATTGAGTACTACAACCGGATTTGCAAATTATGACTCCGCAGGATGGCCCGCATTCTCAAAGATATTATTGCTGTTTTTTACCCTTCAATGTGCCTGCGCCGGATCAACATCGGGAGGATTGAAAGCCGACAGGATCCTTATTTTTTTTAAATCGGTTATTAACCAGATTCGGCTGCTGAAATACCCGAGAGGGATTTTTGTGATCCGGATGAAAGATAAAACGCTGGATAACGAACTTGTTATGGGTACGATGATTTTTATTGTATTGTACATTGTCATTGTTTTGATCTCAACAATGTTGCTGGCACTGATGGATGTTGATCTGATGACAGGTTTTTCAGCTTCCGCAGCAACAATGGGTAACGTTGGACCTGGATTCGGAAATGTCAGCTCCCTGGGAAATTTTGCCGGATTGCCCTCTGCGGGAAAATTTATCCTTTCCATAAACATGTTCCTCGGTCGACTTGAGATTTACGGCTTATTGTCACTTTTTATGTCCAAGTTTTGATATCGATGCATATTATTTAATCGTCGAAGAATATATTTGTGGTATATTGTTCATGATTTATGATACGAATTGCATGGAATGATAATTACACGGTGCCACTACCTGAAGGGCATAGGTTCCCGATGGTGAAGTACGACCTGATACCCGAACAATTGCTGTATGAAGGGACCATATCTTCCGGAAATATATTTTCTCCCGAACCGCTGGAGCGTGACCGGATTGCCCTGACACACGACAACGATTATCTGACAAAACTGGATTCCGGCACCATGTCGGAAAGTGAAGTTCGTCGAATGGGTTTTCCGTATTCCAAAGCTTTAATTCACAGGGAAAAAGTGATCATTAACGGCACATTAATGGGAGCAGGATTTGCGTTAAAGGATGGGGTTGCACTGAATGTTGCGGGAGGGACACACCATGCGTTCCGCGATCGGGCAGAAGGTTTTTGCATCCTGAATGATATTGCCGTAGCAGCGAATTGTCTCATTAATGACAGGATCGTTAAAAAGATTCTTGTTGTGGATCTGGATGTACATCAGGGAAATGGCACGGCCAGCATCTTTCACGATCATCCGGGCGTTTTCACATTTAGCATGCATGGGAAAAACAATTATCCCATGCACAAAATAGCTTCCGACCTCGATGTTCCGCTGGAAGATGGAATGGATGATGAAACCTATCTGAAAATCCTTCAATATCATTTGCCACGCCTGTTGGATGAAGAACAACCGGATCTGGTATTTTATCAATCAGGTGTTGATGTGCTTGAATCGGATAAACTGGGAAGGTTAAAATTATCCGTTCATGGATGTAAGCAACGGGATAAAATGGTGTTTACGCTTTGCAAACGGGCGCATGTGCCGGTTGTTGCTTGTATGGGAGGCGGGTATTCACATAAATTGTCGGATATCATTGAAGCACATGCAAATACATTCCGAACGGCAGTTGAGGTATTCTTCTGATAACACCCTTCTGCCATTTTCGTATATTGTTTAAATATATTCAATGTGAACGATCGATATTCCGAACAAAAAAAGATACGAAAGGCCATCTATTACACCTTGTCCTTTGTTGCTATACTATGGATAATAAAATTTATCGAGACGGCAACAGATATACATTGGTATTTTTTAGGAATATATCCCAGAACACTTAAAGGACTTGTAGGTATCCTGACCAGTCCGTTGATCCATTCGGATTTTTTTACATCTTATATCCAATACAATTCCGTTGATGCTTCTTGGAACGGCATTTTATTATTTTTATGAAAAGAAAGCATTTGAAATATACATTTGGCTGCAATTAACCACAAATATCTGGATATGGGTGTTTGCCCAGGATGCATACCATGTCGGGGCAAGCGGGATCGTTTATGGTTTGGCATCCTTTCTGTTTTTTAGCGGG
>JBNKDZ010000565.1:0-9102 GCA_050288525.1 Cyclobacteriaceae bacterium | reverse complement strand
AGTTTTTTATTGAAAATTATTAATCAATACAGAATAGATATAAAAAAGGTTAAGAAACCGAAGTGATATTCTGATTTAGTCGCTAAGTGATACTTTAAAATGACAGGCTTTAATGATTGAATACAAATAACTTAATGGTGTCTTATAATAAATTTTTTAACGCGATCAGATTTGCTTCGATGATCTGGTCTGCAATGGTGTCATCAATGGCGGCAGAGATAAACAGGGATTCGAATTGGGATGGAGCCAGATAGATTCCGAGTTCAAGCATTTTATTGAAGTAACGTCCGAATAATTCAGTATCAGAAGATTTAGCAGAAGTAAAATCCGTTACCGGTTGGTCCGTAAAGAACAGACTGAACATCGATCCGATCGAATTTATTGTAAAATTAAGCCCGGTAATTTTAAGGTTTTGTCGGATGCCATCCGTGATTTTTTGAGATACGGAAGATAGTTGCTGGTATATATCCGGATGATCGTTAAGATAATAGAGCATTGCCAGCCCCGCAGACATAGCAACAGGATTGCCACTGAGTGTTCCTGCCTGGTAGACCGGGCCTAGAGGGGAGATGTAATCCATGATCTCTTTTTTTCCACCATATGCGCCAACAGGCATGCCTCCGCCAATGATTTTTCCGAGGGTTGTAAGATCCGGGGTGACGTTAAAAACCTGTTGTGCTCCACCGGTTGAGAGTCTGAACCCGGTCATAACCTCATCAAATATCAGTACGATGCCATGATTATCACAAAGTGAACGCAATCCTTCAAGAAAGCCTTCAGCCGGCAGGACGCATCCCATATTGCCGGCAACAGGTTCAATGATGATGGCAGCGATATTTCCTTTATTTTCCTCAATGAGGAATTTAACGGCTTCCAGATCGTTGTATGGGGCGGTCAGGGTATCAAGGGCTGTGCCTTTAGTAACTCCGGGGCTATCGGGAGACCCCATGGTTGCAACACCGCTGCCTGCAGCGATAAGAAACGAATCGCCATGTCCGTGATAGCATCCTTCAAATTTTATTATTTTATCTTTTTGGGTATAACCTCTTGCTAACCGTATGGCCGACATAGTAGCTTCTGTGCCGGAATTGACCATACGCACCTTTTCTATACCCGGCACCATATGTACGATCAGCTCAGCTATCTCTACTTCTTTTTCTGTTGGGGCTCCGAATGACAAGGAGTCACAGACAGCTTTTTGAACAGCATCTTCGATTATTTCATTGCCATGCCCGAGGATCATAGGACCCCATGAGTTGATTAGTTCGATAAAGCTGTTTCCATCAGCATCGAACAGGCGCGGACCTTTGGCGGACTGGATAAAGAGCGGATTTCCTCCGACAGCTTTAAAGGCGCGTACAGGTGAATTGACGCCTCCGGGAATAAATTTTTTGGCTCTTTCAAACAGATTAAGGCTTTTTCCCTTATTCATTGTATTTTCTTTTTGGTCTTGGATTTTGATTAACCAGCTCTTTGTCGACTATTTTTAATACCGGAACATACTGATTGTTTTTCTCATCGAGGAATAAAACGCCATTTAAAACTTCTCCCGGAATAAAATTCTGTATCTCATCTTCAAACTGGAACAGGTTGCCCGATTTATCCAGTAATTTGCCCATTGTCATGACTGATTCATATCCAATATAGGCATTCTGAGAGGGCCATTTATTATATTTTTCTGTGAAACCGGTTTTCATATCCCGGGTTTTAGCTGAATTTCTGTTCGGATATGAGGGGGCAATCAGAAGTGCTCCGCGCTTTTCAAGGCTTTCAATGGATATTACATTTTTATTTAGCAATTGCTCTTTTCCAACCAATCCTATCGAATCTCCCCGCATTTCAATTGCGGTAATGGTATTTGCTGCAAGAGGGGCTTCATCTGTTGAGATAAATATATGACCGACACTATCTCTTGGGATAACATATATCGGCTCCTGGTCATTTCCATTGTATGTATCACTAATGGTTTTGGTAAGCATATCCAGAATTGTCTTACCCTGGAATCTTTGTAAAGGAATGATGTCTCTTGTTTTAAAACCTTCTTTTTCCATTTCCAGCTTATAGGAGTAGGCTATGGTCGAGTCTTTTGTATTTTCACTGTAAAAGATCATCAGGTTTTTATTTTTGGTAACTCCGGAGACAAATTCAGCAGCTTTCTTTCCGAGTGTTTCATTTGTAGGCATGAACAGGAATGCAAACGGATTTCCATTAATTATTTCCGTATTTGATGAAAGCGGATTGAGCATATTTATTTTATAATTAAAGGAAAACTCCGATACCTGTCTGACCGGACCGGGAAACAGTGGGCCTATAATGAGGTCCATATGCTTCATCTCCGGAAGGTCCAGGATCTTTGAAGTAGTCGAAGTGTCTTTTTCGGTGTCGTACGGATGTAATTGTATGTTGATGCCTGATTTTAAAAGCTGTTGCTGAGCCAGGACCATGCCTTCATAAAGTTCGATCACAAAATCATTTGAGAGGTTGTTAGACCGGTTTTGAAGATCTTTGTGCATAAAGGGCAATAAAACAGCAATCTGGTAACGACTTTTTTTCTCTGATTTATATTGTTCTTCAATCCGGTATTTTTGAGGATCCAGTTCATATACCGATACAATATTTTCAAGTAATTCGCGGTCTTGTTTGTCAAATGGAAGGGATATGATTTTATTGGCGAGTGCGACAGCAAGCTTTTTCTCAGAAGGATTTTCTTTCAGGAGGTCGTTAAGTTGCTCAGTGGTCATGGATTTAAAATACGAATCAGACAATAATTCCGTTTGTTTGATAAGATTCGGGTTTTTGATATCCTTCTGAGCTTTTAATGCCTGTGAATAGTTTCCTTCATGCATATATATTTTAAACAACCAGAGATTCACCTCATCCATTTTATGCCAGTCTGAATAGTTATATTTGATCTGAAGGAACATATTCTTTGCATCTCCGATTTCTTTGTTATGGAAGGCTGCAACGGCATACAGGAAGGTGGCATATTCGGTATAGCGTCCTTTGGTATATGAATTTGTCAGAGGTTTGAGTGCCTGCATGGCGAGACCATATTTTTCCATAAGCAGAAGATCCTTGCCATTCAGGTATCTGGAATAGTCGGAATCTGATGTTTGTGCGAAGATTACGTTTGCCGACAGCCAGATTAGCAAACAAGCTAATTTGAGTGTTTTCATGTGTTAAAATGTTTAAATCATTCCCATTCGATGGTGGCGGGAGGTTTGGAGCTGATATCATATACCACCCTGTTCACTGCTTTAACGTTATTAATGATTTTATTAGATATATCAGCCAGAAAATCGTAAGGTAATTGACTCCAGTCAGCAGTCATACCATCCACACTGCCAACGGCTCTCAATGCCACGACATTTTCATAGGTACGTTCATCTCCCATCACGCCCACAGACTGAACAGGTAACAAAACGGTCAGCGCCTGCCATACTTCGTCATACAGACCTCTCTCTTTAAGCCCTGAGATAAAAATATGATCTACTTCCTGCAAGGTTTTTACTTTTTCAGGAGTTATTTCTCCCAATATCCGGATTCCAAGTCCCGGCCCCGGGAAAGGATGACGGTTGAGGATGAGTTCCGGTAAGCCGATGGACTTTCCTACTTTACGGACTTCATCTTTAAACAGACTGTTCAAAGGTTCCACAACTTTAAGGTGCATTTTTTCAGGGAGACCTCCTACGTTATGATGTGATTTTATGGTTGCGGAAGGGCCTTTTACCGAAACAGACTCGATTACATCCGGATAGATTGTGCCCTGGGCAAGCCATTTTACATCTTTAATGGCATGTGCTTCCTGGTCAAATACATCGATAAATGTCTTGCCGATGGCTTTTCGTTTGTCTTCAGGGTCTGATAGTCCTTTTAAACTATCATAAAACAGGTTTTTAGCATCTACACCTTTGACATTCAGTCCCAGATCCTGATAGGAATGGAGCACGTCTACGAATTCATTTTTTCGCAATAAGCCGTTATCTACAAAGATACAGTAAAGGTTATTACCGATAGCTTTATGGATCAGAAGCGCAGCTACCGATGAGTCAACGCCCCCTGACAGTCCAAGAACCACCTTGTTGTTGCCGAGTTTGTTTTTGAGATCTGCAATGGTGGCTTCAACAAATATGTCCGGAGTCCAGTCCTGTTTGCATCCGCAGATGTGTACTACAAAGTTTCGTAATATGGTTTTACCCTCTGTGGTATGGGTCACTTCAGGATGGAACTGGAGTCCATATGTTTCTTCATCATTTATTTTATAGGCAGCATTTTTCACACTTTCAGTACCTGCTATGTTACGAAAGTTTTCCGGAAGATTGGAGATCGTGTCCCCGTGTGACATCCAGACCTGGGTGTCGATGGAGATCTCTTTTAATAAGTCAAAGTGCTGGTCAATAGTATTTAACCGGGCTCTTCCATATTCTCTGATCTCCGAAGGCAATACATTACCTCCATTTAAATGCGCCATAAGCTGGGCACCGTAACAAAGGCCTAAAACAGGCACTTTACCACGGTATGGAGAGAGATCGATGGTAGGTGCATCTTTTTCTCTTACGGAACAGGGACTTCCAGAAAGAATTACGCCTTTGAGATTTTCAATATGTTCAGGAAGATTATTAAACGGATGGATCTCGCAATATACATTTAACTCACGGACCCTTCTTGCGATCAGCTGCGTATACTGGCTGCCAAAATCAATAATAAGTATTTGCTCAGACATGCTGCAAAAATAATATTTATGTTTAGTACGTAATCTAAAAAAGAGAAATTATTTACGAACAGACGATATATTTATCATCCTTTCAATTCAATTATTGGTTTTTGGATGGCAAGATTATTCGGATATGACAATTTTTCTCCACTATCCAGCAGGATCTTAATGGAAAAAATGGTCATATCAATAACTTTTCCGGAAACAGAATTGTCGCCATCCATGATTTTTACACTTGCCCCTATCTCAACAGGAAAATAGAAGTACAGGATGAGGGCAGCTGTAATATTGCTTAACACAGACCATGATGCAAAAAAAGCTACACCTATGATGGTAAACAACGAGGCAAAGTAAATAGCAAATCCCTTAAATGAGATGTCCCATACAAATCCAATCAGCACGATCAGAACAAACAACAGTCCATAACTAATTATTTTTTTGATATATGTTGCTCTTGAAACATCCAGCCTATATTTTCCTGCGTGTTTTATGATGAAGTTATGTAAAACAGAACGCAGAATGATAAATGCCACAATAAACAACACCGTAAGTCCTATCTGGAAATAATTCATGGTTAATAGCTCAAAACCACTTTCAGATTGAGGGAACAAATTCTTCATAGTTCAAATTTTTATAGTACTACAAAACGCCTTTTGTGCTGGGGAGCTTATCCAGTTCGTCAGGATTTCTTTTTACGGCCATCTTCAGACATTTGGCAAACGCTTTGAATACTGCTTCGATCTTGTGGTGTTCGTTGTCACCCATCACAGAAATATTCAGGTTTGCAGCAGCGGCATCCGAAAAGGATTTAAAGAAATGATAGAACATTTCAGTAGGCATATCGCCGATCTTTTCACGCCTGAACTTAGCTTCCCATACCAGCCAGGATCGACCGCCAAAATCCAGCGCTACCTGTGCAAGGCTATCATCCATAGGGAGCAGAAATCCATATCTGTTGATTCCTTTTTTATTTCCTAATGCTTTTAAAATGGCCTCACCAAGAGCGATGGCGGTATCTTCAATAGTATGATGTTCGTCTACGTTCAGATCGCCGTCTACCTGTATGTCAAGGTCCAGATTGCCGTGTTTACCTATCTGGTCAAGCATATGATCAAAGAATCCTAATCCTGTGCGAATAGTTGTCTTTCCATGACCATCAAGGTTAACTTCTATCTTGATTTTTGTCTCATTGGTATTTCTGGTTACCACACTTTTTCTTTCCGGAAGTTTCAAAAATGAACAGATCTCATCCCAGTTGTTGGTACACAGGGATGCATAATCATTTTGTTCTGTGCTAAAGAAAATGGCTTTTGCCCCCAGGTTCATTGCGAGTTCAACATCGGTTGCTCTGTCGCCGATGACAAATGAATTTCCCAGGTCATATGTTCCTTCCAGATATTTAGAGAGCATACCGGTGCCGGGTTTTCTGGTAGGGAGGTTTTCATGAGGGAATGATCTGTCGATCAGGATATCGTCAAATTTTATCCCCTCGCCTTCAAGGGTTTTAAGCATTTTATTCTGAGCGGGCCAGAATGTATCTTCAGGGAAGGATGAAGTTCCAAGTCCATCCTGGTTTGTAACCATTACAAGCTCATAGCCTAATTCCGAAGCAATCGTACTTAATGCTGTAATAGCTTTAGGAATGAATTCAAGCTTTTCGAGTGAGTCAACCTGAAAATCTTCCGGAGGTTCGGCGATGATCGTGCCATCGCGATCAATAAAAAGAGCTCGTTTTAAAGACATATTTTTTTTAATTGAGAAATAAGTTCATCATTTTCTTTCTGATTCCCAACTGTTATCCGAAGACAATCCTCACATAACTTAACACCGGAGCGATCGCGCACAATAATCAGCTTTTCGATAAGCTTGTCATAAATTTTTCGTGCCTGATCAATTTTTACCAACAGGAAATTGGCATCAGAAGGGTATATCTCCCTGACTGTCGGGATGCTTTTCAAGGCAGATCTGAGATATTCACGTTGAGTCAGGGTTTTTTCAACCATTTCTTTAAGCACGGATATTTTATCAAGTGCGTTTAGTGCCATTTCCTGGGTAGCACCGTTTATATTGTATGGTGGTTTGATTTTGCTTAAAACGGCAATAAATTCGCTATGCGCAAAACACATACCCAATCGCAAGGCTGCCAGCCCCCAGGCCTTACTGAAGGTTTGAAGAATGACCATGTTTGAGTAGGTAGCCAGTTCAGATATAAAGCTTTTTTCTTTCGAAAAATCTATGTAGGCTTCATCAATTACCACCAGACCTTCAAACGATGCGAGTATATCCCGAACAGCTTGCCGGTCCATGGAATTTCCGGACGGATTGTTGGGTGAGCAGATAAAGATGAGCTTTGTGTTTTCATTGATCGTTTTAAGTACACTTTCTGCGTCCATGGAAAAATCTTTGTTCAGCGGTACTTTTCGGATTTCCACATCATTCAGTTCGGCACTGACCTGATACATACCATAGGTCGGAGGCATGATGATGATGTTATCCACTGCCGGCCGGCAACAGGCCCTGATGATCAGGTCAATAGGCTCATCACTTCCATTTCCGAGAAATATATTTTCAGTCGGAATTTCTTTTATCCGGCTGATCTTTTCTTTCACTTCTGATTGATACGGATCCGGATAACGTCTCATCCGGTCGTCATCCGAAGTAGAGCCAAATGCATTTTCATTTGCATCAAGATATACATCTGCTTTACCTGTGAACTCATCACGGGCAGAAGAATACGGCTTGAGCTGCAATATGTGCGGCCTAAGAATTTTTTTCAGATTCATTGTTTTTCGATAAGTAATCTAATCGTATGGTGACAGCATTTTTGTGGCCCATCAGCTGTTCGTTTTCAGCCATGATCTCAATAGTTGGACCTAATTTTTTTATGCCCTTTTCGGACAATTCCTGATAGGTGATCTTTTTCAGAAAGCTGTCAAGCGATACACCGCTATAAGCCAGTGCCGATTTATTGGTCGGAAGGGTGTGATTCGTCCCGGAGGCATAGTCGCCAGCTGATTCAGGGGTGTAATTTCCGAGAAAGACGGATCCTGCATTAAATATCTTGTCGGCAGTCTCTTCAGGATCTTTCACCGAAAGGATCAGGTGTTCGGCAGCATACCTGTTGAGTATGTCAATGGCATTTTCTTTCGATGAAGCAATGATGGCCATGCTGTTTTCAATAGATTTTTCTGCGACACGCCTTCTCGGTATCTTTTCTAATTGTTTTTCGAGTTCTTTAATTACGTTTTCAGCAATTTTCTTTTTTGTTGTAATGAGCAGTACCTGGCTGTCGGGTCCGTGTTCGGCCTGGGCAAGCAGGTCGGCAGCTACAAATTCGGGTACAGCGGTTTTATCGGCATATACGGCTACTTCCGAAGGGCCTGCCGGGAAGTCAATAGCAACACCTTTCTCGCTTACGATCTGTTTTGCAGCTGTAACATACTGATTGCCGGGGCCGAGGATTTTATAAACAGCAGGTACTGAAGCAGTACCGAAAGCCATTGCAGCAATAGCCTGGGCGCCACCGGCTTTAATAACAATGTCAATACCTGAGATATGCGCTGCATAAAGGATGGCAGGGTGGATTTCACCGTTTTTTTGCGGAGGGGTACACAAAACGATTTGTCTGCACCCGGCAATTTTCGCCGGGATTGCCAACATGAGTACCGTGCTGAATAAAGGAGCACTACCTCCCGGAACATACAGTCCGACCTTTTCGATGGGCACGCTTTTCCTTTTGCACACAACACCCTCCATGGTTTCAACGACCAGATCGTCGGACTTCTGGGCGTTGTGGAACGTATAAATATTCTTATATGCTGTTTTGATTGCTTTTTTCAGATCTTCGGAAACTTCTTTTTGCGCCTCTTCGATCTCATCTTTAGAGACCAAAACCGAATCTATGGATACCGAGTCATATTCAAGTGCATATTTGATAAGTGCTCTGTCACCTTTTTCTTTAACATTTTTCAGTATCGGCTTAACGATCTTTTTTATGTTTTTCAGCTTCAGGAGAGGTCTTTCAAGGATCTCATCCAGCATGTTGTCGATCGGGTTTACTATAATTTTCATCAAACAATCATTTTTTCAATTGGAACAACAAGAATTCCTTCTGCACCGGCTTTTTTTAATTCTTCGATCACTTCCCAAAACCTGTCTTCATTGATTACTGAGTGCAGGGAGCTCCAGCCTTCTTCGGCAAGTGGCAATACGGTCGGGCTGCGCATACCCGGAAGCAATTTAATAATGGTATCAAGGGCATCATTCGGAGCATTGAGAAGAATATATTTGTTCTTCGCTCCGCTCTGAACAGAGTTTATTCTGAAAATAAGCTTATCAAGGATCTCTTTTTTTGCTTCGGATAAATTTTGATTGGCAATAATTACAGC
>JBNKDZ010000564.1:0-4620 GCA_050288525.1 Cyclobacteriaceae bacterium | reverse complement strand
TGCGTAAATTCAATTACTTTATTTTATGGCTCACAGCCGGTTTTATTATTAATTCTAAGGTCTTTTAAAAATAATTGACTTCTCTGAATACCGAATGGTCGAATTGGTCTGCGTATTTTCTTATTTTGGAAATTAATGCACTTTAAATAAGATTCCGGAGAGATTGCATATCTACAGTAAACATCCGGTAATTATTAAAACGACTCAGTCGGGATCGCATATCCATCGTCGGTTACAGGATATGTACCAATGAATTTTGAAATAAATTCCTGTTTGCTTTAAATCTTAATAGATCACATATCCTGTTTTTGACAGGAATTATTTATTATATTAATGCCGATTTTTTAATACACACTATTAAACCTGGATTCAAAACATGGAATTTATAAAAAGAGGTATCCTGTTTCTTCTAATATCAAGTTTTTCTTTTTTAAATGCTTATAGTCAGTCTGTTAACGACTGGGAAAACCCGACTGTCTTCGGGATCGGGAAGGAAGATCCGCATGCCTTTTTTATTCCCTATTCATCCATCGATAAGGCACGTGAAGAAGACCCTGGATTGTCAGGTTTTTATAAATCATTAAATGGGAAATGGAAATTCAACCTTGTTTTTACACCTTCGAAAGCCCCGGATAATTTCTTCGATATAGGTTTTAACGACAATAAATGGGACTTAATCAAAGTGCCTTCGAACTGGCAGTGTGAAGGATATGATTTTCCGATCTACACCAACATACGTTATCCGTTTGCTCATCCTTCCAATCCTCCGTTTATACCGAATGAATACAATCCGACAGGTCTTTATCGAACAAAATTTTCGATCCCTGACAACTGGAAGGGCAACAGAATATTCTTACACTTTGGCGCCGTGAAATCAGCATTTTACCTGTGGATAAACGGAAAAATGGTTGGCTATAGCCAGGAAAGCAAAACACCTGCCGAATTTGATATTACCGACTATCTGATAAACGGTGATAACCTGCTGGCAATGAAGGTTATACGATGGAGTGACGGCAGTTATCTCGAAGATCAGGACTTCTGGCGCCTCAGCGGTATCGAACGCGATGTGTTCCTGCTTGCAACTCCAACTACCCGGATCCGTGATTTTGCTGTGATAGCAGGGCTGGACAGCTCGTATACGAACGGGATTTTTAATTTGTCTGTTGATGTACTTGATCATGCAAAAGATAGTAGTGAGGTTACAGTAGTTTGCCGGGTTAAGGATGGCAATAAAGTGTTTTTTAAAGACGAAAAAACGGTGGCTCCGAATACGAAAGTCTCTTTTGAAACCAGTTTGGATAAAGTAAAAAAATGGTCTGCGGAAACCCCCGACCTGTACGGACTTGAAATTGAGCTGAAACAGGGCAAAAAGGTATTACAGGCAGTATATCGGGAAATCGGCTTCCGCTCCGTAGAGATAAAAAATGGTCTGTTGCTGGTAAACGGACAACATGTTACGCTTCGCGGAGTTAACCTGCACGAACATCATGGTATCAACGGACATGTGGTCGATAAGGAAACACGTTTGAAAGATATTCAATTGATGAAGCAAAACAACATCAACGCTGTAAGGACATCCCATTATCCTCAGGACCCTGTCTGGTATGCATTGTGTGACAAATACGGGTTGTATCTCATCGATGAGGCAAACATCGAATCACACGGCATAGGATATAACCTGGAGGTAACTCTGGCAAACCAACCGCAGTGGATGGGCGCCCATCTGGATAGGACAAAACGTATGGTTTTACGAGACAGGAACCATCCGAGCATAATCATCTGGTCGCTGGGGAATGAAGCAGGCAACGGGGTGAATATGTACGAAACCTACAAGTGGATAAAATCGACAGACGAGACCAGACCTGTTCAGTATGAACGGGCTGAAAAGGAATTTAATACCGATATCTATTGTCCGATGTACGCTTCCATGGAACATATGGAACACTATGCTCTTAAGTATAAAAACAAGCCATTAATACAATGTGAGTATGCACATGCTATGGGCAACAGCCTGGGGAATTTTCAGGATTACTGGGACCTGATCTACAAATACGATAACCTCCAGGGAGGATTCATCTGGGACTGGGTGGATCAGGGACTACAGAAAAAAGATGCCAAAGGAAATACTTATTGGGCCTATGGAGGCGATTTCGGGCCAAAAGATGTGCCCTCAGACGGTAATTTCTGCCTGAATGGTGTTGTAAATGCTGACAGGACGCCCCATCCGGCATTATTTGAAATGAAAAAGGTCTACCAGCCGCTTTATTTTAAGGAAGCAGACCTTGCTAATGGAAAAATCAAAGTACAGAACCACAATGCTTTCCTAAATACGGATGTATACGATTTTTTCTGGATCATTGAGGCGAACGGAACGACCATTAAAGAATCCAAAAAACTGGCACTGGAATGTGCTCCGGGAGCATCATCCATACTAGAGCTTGAACTGCCGGAAATCATTGCGGAGGCTAATACAGAATACTTCCTTACTGTTTATGCAAAAACCAAAAAGGAAACCGGATTAGTACCTGAAGGTCATGTGGTTGCCTACGAACAGTTTAAACTGCCGGTATTTAAGGCTCAGCCGGTGCTTTATCCGGCTGATGAAGCCCTGGATCTTAAACAGCAAAATGATTCAATACTAATTACCGGAAAATCATTCAAACTTGTTTTCAATAAAAAAAGTGGCTGGCTATCCTCCTATAAGATCAATGGAAAGGAATTGCTTGTTATGCCGCTAAAACCAGATTTCTGGCGACCTCCTACGGATAATGACTACGGAAATGCCATGCCTGAACGATGTAAAGTCTGGAAGGACCTGGAAAATAAATTCTGGATTAAGAAACTGGTTGTCGATCAGATACTTCCGGGAAAAGTGATCATAGAAGTCGATTATGGTGTTGGTGAAATAAACAAATCAGCAACATTGCAGTATCAGATCTATGGAGACGGATCTGTGGAAGTAATGTCGGTGTTCAATTTTCAATCGGAAAAATTACCCGAAATACCTGCCATAGGTTTCAGAACGCGTCTGGTTTCTGATTATTCAAATTTCTCTTATTTCGGCCGCGGCCCTCACGAAAACTATATCGACAGGAATACATCTGCGTTGGTAGGGCTATACACTTCGGATGCCGGAGATCAGTATTTTCCATACAGCAGACCACAGGAAAATGGCTATAAAACCGATGTCAGGTGGGCCGGGTTGTTGGACGTGAATGGTCAGGGACTCAAAATCACTGGAAACGGAATTGGAACCAGCGCCATGCCATATGCCCGGGAAGATTTCGATCCGGGAGAAAAGAAACAGCAACGGCATACCATTGATGTAAAGAAAAAAGATTTTGTGGAGTGGCACATAGACCTGAAGCAAATGGGAGTAGGGGGAGACAACTCCTGGGGAGCCCGTCCACATGATGCATACATGATCTATCCGGCGATTTATCGGTTTGGGTTTGTTATTAGCCCGGTTTTGGGAAATTAGAGGTAAAGAGATTTTGCTTGTGCGATGAGCTTTAATGAGCAGATTTACATCAATGGGAATGAAAAGATGTCGATCTATTCAGTCACAAGCGAGAGGTTTGCGCTAGATAAGGGGATATGTAATTATTTAATTTGAATTTGACTAATATGAGAATCATTTTTACAATATTTCTCATCATACTGATATTTATTTTTCTGATTAGTTGTGAACATAAGCAAAACTGTCAGTCGAACGGAAGTATTTCGACATCTAAGAAAACAAAAATAATTGAATTGATAAAAACGGAATTGACTAATGAGAATTTATTTGAATATGATAGGTGTCTATTAGAAAACTATATAAATAATGAATTAGAATTAGACTATTTTGATTCATACAGTAATGGCATTTTTTTCAAATATATATGTTGTCACTATACGGGAATTCGAATAACCATTATTTTTAATAGTAGTACGGGGAAGCTAGATTGTTTCTTTTGGGAATCAGATTATGATATTTCAAACATAAAGGAAATAAAAGAGCGTATATTAGAATTTAGTAATAACTATGAATCTAAAAAATTATCAGAGTTACTAACTTGTGAATTGAATAGAAATGGAAGTAATGCTATTATTAAACATGCAAATCAATTAATATTTAATATTTATGAGGATTATGATGAGTATGGTTTTAAAAACTATTTTACTAAACATTGTTTATGGAATGAGTTTTATGAAGAATTAAATAAAAAAGGAACTGATAGTTTATTGATAGACGAAATATCCAATAAATGTTTTAATGCTTCCAGGGATGAAAGCTTAATAACAATATATAAATATGGATCAATAGGCTATATGATATGGAAATTTTCAGTTGATCAAAATAAATTTATTGTGGACCAATTTTTTGTTATAACTTCTGATTATATCTTTATTCAGAGAGGTACTGATGTTAGTCCATATAGTCGGTATCCGGAGTGTTTGCCTCCTCCGTCTGAGTGAAGAATGTAAACCGGGCTTTGAAAGAATGTCGATCTATTCAGTCACAAGCGAGACGCTTGCGCCAGTTAAGGAGGCTACTTTTAACTCTTGAACCAGACGAACTTAGATAACTTAGCTTATTAATGATATGAAAACGATTGAAGAAAGATTTAGTGAAGA
>JBNKDZ010000563.1:0-4316 GCA_050288525.1 Cyclobacteriaceae bacterium | reverse complement strand
CTTTCCACTTTTAACTTTCCCACTTTTAACTTTCCCCTCATTCTGTTCGACCTGTACGATTATGAACGCTATTTTACAATTTTAATAATTATACAACCCTCATTATCAATCATTTAACAATGGCACACTTGTTGATCATACAAGTACAGGCAAGTAGATTACAATTCAAATGATAAAAACGGGCAACATATCGAAGAAAAAAATTGAGGGGGGCAAAGTGTGTAAGGTCCTGAATAACATCAGCCTGAAAATAAATAAGGATGAATTTATTGCGCTTATCGGTCCTTCTGAAAGCGGAAAGTCATCATTGATCAAAATTTTGGGATTGATGGACCATTCTTATGACGGTTCGTACACATTTGAAGGTAATTCCATGGAAAGCGGGAGAGCCTCAGATATCCGCAAAACACGAAGAGAGGCCATTGGATTTATAACCGACAAACCAAATCTTCTGGATGAACTTACTGTCTATGAAAACATTGAACTCCCTTTGTTGTATCTGAAAAAGTCACACAATACAAGAAAACAACAAATTCAGAAAATATCCGAATTACTCAATATTGATCATCTTAAGCATCACCTGCCTTCAGAGCTATCTGTACTTCAGCAACATAAAATAGCGCTGGCAAGAGCCCTTGTGACAAATCCCAGGTTATTGCTGGCCGATGATCCATTGAAAAACCTTTCGCCTATTGAATCTGAGGAGATTATGAAAATTCTCTCCACCGTAAATAATGAAGGTACAACCGTAATTGTTACCGCTAAACCCGGTCAGGTTGAAAGCTATGCTTCACGAATTATCCATATCCAGGACGGAGGCATCATCACTGACAACATCGGCAACCGCCTGAATGTAAAATTTAAAAGAGCTTAGCGCAAAGCGCATGGAGCTCAGGGCAAAGTGCGATCCTGACCTTACAAAACCACGTCGTACTACCATAGCCGTCAACCTAAGAACAAATCCAATAAATATTCGTCATCAGTAGGAACTTGTGACCTGAAAAGGTCACTTGTGACGTGGCAATCTCCAAGTGTTTTGAAACAGCACAAATAGACTGAATGGTTCCCAACATATGGAAATTACCACGTCGTTACCGGAAGTGCATGTGTTCTGTGTAATATCCTCCTCCATTGTCTTAAGCAGAATTTACAGAATTAGAAGAGAGCTATGGCTGTCTGTAGTTTATCTCTGTGTAACTACTAACCTTAAATGGAAAGCACGATCACAGATCCGTTCTCTTTTGAGTTAAAAATCTTTCTTACGACTCCATTACCATGTTTCCTGCCTGTGTCTCGGCCATGATCTGAAATCTGGTAAATAGTAAGGTGACTTTATAAAGCATTGACCAACATACGCTGTGGCAAGCGCCCTATGCCTCAGTCCACAATTTGTTCGAATTCTATAAAAAAGATGTGCGTATATGTACAGGATCGTTCCATTTGGTTTTGTATGTATCTGACATACAATTACTTGCGTTTTTGGCATGGTAATTGCAAAGGTGTATATCAAAAATCAAGTATAACCATTTACCAAAATGGAACAGAACAAGCAAAACCTCATAGCGCACAAAATATCCGATAAAAAATTCGGTTGGAAACTTATTTTTTTAGGTATTATCATTTCTTTTATGATGGCACCAACCTTGTTTTCGGATGTATCAGGCCATATTAACAGGGAATCTGTTGAAGAAAATGTACCAGAAACCGCAATTCAGCCGGTAAAACAACTACAGGATCAGGATATTGAGCGAAATACAGCCTCAAAAATGCATTACAATTTTCTGGCAATGTACTTACTTAAGGAATCGGAAAGTACTAAAAAAGAAAATGATGACAATGCTCCTGATCCGTTCGGAAAATCCATATATGGCCTTCTGCAAAAAATAAAAATAGATTTTAAACCACTTTAATCATCTGTAGATAATAATTTCATAATTTTAACACGAAAAATGTGTAAGCTTTATAAAATGATCCGTATTTTTGATATGGATCATTTTTATTTTATATAAACGATAGATATCTAATATGGAAGCATATTTCAAAGCGAAAATCAGAAACGTACCGGACTTCCCTAAAAAAGGGATCATGTTTAGAGATATAACCACCCTTTTAAAAGATAAAGAAGCATTTAAAAGAACTGCCAACCAATTATATGAATTATCCAGAAAAATGCATGTAGATAAGGTGGTTGGTATTGAAAGTCGTGGATTTATCTTTGGCAGTATCTTGGCTGACCGGATGGATGCAGGTCTGATACTTGCAAGAAAACCGGGTAAACTTCCTGCATCAAGCCTGAAACAGACATACATGCTTGAATATGGAGAAGACAGCCTTGAAATTCACAAAGATGCCATTTCTCCGGGAGATCGGGTGCTTATTCATGATGATCTTCTTGCGACAGGAGGCACAGCCAAAGCTGTCTGCGAACTTGTTGAGAAAGCAGGTGGTAAAGTAGTACAACTCACTTTTGTAGTTGAATTAACTTTTCTCAACGGAAGAGAAAAATTTCAGGATTATCCGGTTGAATCTCTTGTGAAATACCACAGCGAATAGGGATCACCATTCTTCTGATATGAATCTGAAGAAGCGTCTCCAGTTATCCGGAATGATGTTTCTGGAGTATTTTATCTGGGGTGCATGGTACGTGACGCTTGGCACCTATTTACTGAACACATTGCACACCAACAGCATCAGTGTCGGACAGGCATATGGCACTTTTGCTATTTCTGCAATGATTTCCCCGTTTATCGCCGGATATATTTCGGATAAATTCCTTCATCCGAATAAACTACTCGGATTCCTTCAGATTGGGGGAGGTATATTATTGCTGATCTTATCCTATATTAATGCCTTTTATCTTTTCTATATTGTAATTCTGATATACAACCTCTGTTTTACACCGACTTTTTCACTCACCAACTCCATTACCCTCTCCCATTTAAAAAATGCCAAAAAAGAATTTCCCTCTATTCGTGCTGCAGGTACAACAGGATTTATTGCCGCAGGTCTGACGATCGGTTTCATGCAAATCGAAAAGGATGCCATGACCTTCCGGATTGCTGCCATAGCTTCATTAACATTAGGTCTTTTTGCCTTTTTATTACCAAAAACGGATCCTCAACCATCTTCCGGTCAGAAGGTATCCTTTAGAACTGAAATATTCGGGATCTTTAAGAACAACCGGAATTTCACTGTTTTAATTACCCTTTCATTGCTGTTATGTGTTTTCCTGATGTTTTATTACTCATTTGCCAATCCGTTCCTCAATGATATCGGATTGAAAAATGCTGCCGGAAAAATGACTCTCGGACAAGTATCTGAATTATTGATCATGCTGGCAATGCCCTATTTCTTTGTACATCTTGGAACAAAAAAAATGTTGCTGATCGGAGTCGGGGCATGGACGCTTCGTTACCTTTTATTCGCCGTTGGCAATACAAATGAATTTATATGGATGCTGTACCTGGGGATTATCCTACATGGATTGTGTTATAATTTTTTCTTTGTTACAGGACAGATTTATGTTGATAAGATAGTTCCTGCCCGGCTGAAAAGTACCGGACAGGGTTTATATACCTTTGTAACGTATGGCATAGGTTATTACCTCAGCACATGGATCGCCGGTATTGTTGTTCATCATTTCAGAGATGGATCATCCTACCATTGGAAACCAATCTGGATTTTCCCCGGGATCATGTCAGGAATAATATTGTTGCTTTTCTTGTTTTTGTTTAAATCAAGAAAAACAATACGTGCCAAAAATGATCACTGAAGCACTTTCAATGCTTTCTCATAATCCGGCTCCTGGGTTATTTCAGGGACTTGTTCGTTATACAAAACCGTTCCATCTGCCCCTACCACGACAACGGCTCTGGACATAAGACCTTCCAACGGACCATCTTCCATACGAACGTTGTAAGCTTGTGAAAAAGACTGATCCTTATATTCTGAAGCGGTTACGACATTCTTGATACCCTCAGCCTCACAAAACCGCTTATGTGCAAAAGGCAGATCTTTCGAAACACACAACACAATCGTATTATCCAACCCTGCTGCTTCCTGATTGAATTTTCGTACAGATGCAGCACATACTCCTGTATCTATGCTTGGAAATATATTGATTACGAGTCTTTTACCTGAATAATCAGCAAGTTTTGTCTCTGAAAGATCAGATTTTGTTACGCTGAAATCAGGCGCTTTGGATCCGACAGAAGGAAGGCTGCCGGATGTATGTACTTCATTTCCTTTAAAGGCTATTGTTGACATAATGTAAATTAATGGTTAGAAATAGTTTTTAGTCATCTAAATATTCAAAC
>JBNKDZ010000562.1:0-4824 GCA_050288525.1 Cyclobacteriaceae bacterium | reverse complement strand
GATTCTTCAAAAATAAAAGGTGTCCTGACTTCCTTTTCAAAAATCATTGCCCCTTTATTGTTGAAAATCACCAGCGATAAAGGCATTTCTCCTTGCCATTCAAATACCAGGGTATCTTTTGACGAATATTGTCTGCCTGTTGCCGGCCTGATAACCGTCAGTGTTTCCGATCGCACCTCCGACGACAGGGCATTTTAATAGACTGCCAGCGGTTGAAAAGATTCTGATAAAGCAATATCAACCGGCACACGTTCTGTAGTATCTTCTTCGTCAACAACATTGTTTCTTACTTCCGCAAATTTTTCATTTACTGTTGTTGCTGTATCTGTTGTGTCTGAATTGATGCCTACTCCATTAGGTCTTGTCGAAAAAGATATATCAAACAACAGGATCCCGGCGGTCAGCAAAATCACCAGTGAAGCCGCTATTGCCAGATATATTCGTAGTTGTACCGGTTTCTTTTCCGGTTGCTGTCTGACTCCGTAAATAATGGCTTCCATATTTTCCAGTTGTTCCTTACAATAGGAACACATCAGCAGATGTTCTTCAAACCGGGTTTCCTCCTCTTCGGAGAGGTCGCCCAGCACATATTTTTCATAAAAATCATTATTATGGAAGATTTCCTCTTTCATATCCGGATCATTATTTTTTGTTCAGCCATGTTTTAATTTTATTCAATGCTCTGTGTTTTATCACTCTAAGATTTCCTTCACTAAGTTTCAAATCCCCGGCTGCTTCCTTTTGAGATTTCCCGTCCTTGTACAGGACTGTCAGCACCCTCATTTCCATTAACGGTAATTTCTCAATGAACCGATAGACTTTCTGAAGGATCTCATCATTATTTTCTGTATCATTAAACAGAAAACCGGTATAATCATGCTCCTGAACTTTTTCAACCGTATCCGACAGTTTAGCTT
The DNA here is from genome assembly GCA_050288525.1 of Cyclobacteriaceae bacterium. Lineage (GTDB taxonomy): Bacteria > Bacteroidota > Bacteroidia > Cytophagales > Cyclobacteriaceae > JBNKDZ01. Next base: position 3,907 of record JBNKDZ010000562.1, on the reverse strand, counting down.
TGTTGTTTTGCCTGTAGTATTCTTTAACTTTCCTGTCAGCGACTGCAAATATATACGATTTTAACAGTGAATAATTTTCAAACTGCAGATCATTCAGCTTCTCCAGAAATACTACCATCGTATTATTGTAAATTTCTGTAACATCAACAACGTTGATGCCTTTTTTCAGTAACCACCGAAACAGGATACGTTTAAGTACAAATTGCAAATCATTCCAGGCTCTTTCATCTTTTTGTTTTATGCGTTGCAGAAAAAGATAGAAATCCTGATCTTCTATTGCTTTTGTTTCAGGCATATTCCTTGATGTATATGACAATAATTTCCCGTTTATTACAAATTTTTCTGAAAAATAATAAAAAAGATACGTATTGTGTAACGTTTTTCGATTCGGTGTCATATCTGTTCAACAATAAACAATTTTATGTTATGACAGAACAGGAAAAAAAAGAGATCATTCAAAAACTTATTCATGAATGTAAATGGTATTTCGATAATGCCAATGATTATTATTCGAAAACATCCGAATTTAAACGTCGTGAAGAACAAATAGTAAAACCTCTCGGACAACAACTGTTTGATACCGGTGGGATATCCTTAATGCGATCTGTTTATGCTGAGGTTGAAAAAGCTTGCGGAAGACATTGTCGGTCAGCTCTTGATATGAGATGGAATGGTGTAGGTGAATGGCGAAGCTAGTCGATATTAATCTTTTGAATTTTAACCCGATAGACCATTCGAACATTTCTATTCTTTTAAGCTTTTTTCTTATCACCGGATGCCTGGAAAAAAATTCATCCTCCACTTCCTGTCCAATATTAACCGGACCTGCCGGAGCTTAGCTATTCATGTCACTCGAATCAGCCATATCTTTGTGCAAAGACAGGAATATTTCAGTACAACCGTTAAAAATGAAAACATCTCCAATTACATTTTCTTTTCGATCAGGTAAAAATGATTTTTTTGCCGGTGATGGGTATGGAAAAATATACAAGGCCGTTAGGTCTGATAGTGTTGATCCCGGAATTGTCATTAGAAATTTTCAACAAGCACTAATTTGTTGCACCTCAGGCACTTCCTCAAATTTTAGTTCTCTTTAATATCTTACATTGTCTGGGAGCCAAAATCCTGAGGGAGTACCTGATGCACAACAAAAGAACTTCCTTTATAATCCGGATTCTACTTTTTGTTCGGATTTTACAATTTTCACACTTCGGTTATAATCCTTATTGGATATTTGCAAAATATAAATTCCTTTTGATAAGACGGTTATTCCATCAAAATGCAAGCGAATGTTTCCGTTTTCAAATCGTATGGGTTGTAAACCGTCTATTTTTTTGCCGTGAACATTATAAAGAGTTATTTTAACCCTGTCTGGGGATTTCAAGACACCTGTTTGTATATCAATAAAATCATTAAAAGGGTTGGGATAAACCATAAAATCCGTGTCGTTTTGTATGTCATCATCAAAAATACTGGTTATTGCAGTGGATCTTTCAAAGGTATTCGTTTCAGAGGTCATATATTGTTTAACTCTTGAAACTGTATTATCTGCACCTGCCCAGTAATAATATTTTTTGTTTTTGTCCAGTTTAACAGAGGCAGTATGATGTGTGTCCGAACCAGCGCTCCTTGAGCCCGAATTGTCAGTAAGATCCTCCTGTAAAACTATTTCGGCTTCTCCAACATCTGACGTAGTGATATAAATAGTGCTTTCGACAGGCTGATTGGTCTCCCATGAAAAATCGGCTATGTTATCTGTATAGTACTTCATATTCAAGTCCGTAAATTTAAGTATTGTATTATCCTGATCCTGCATAGTTATTCCATCGAAGGCCACAAGAAGCCAATCTGCTGATGATCCGCCTGCTAAGGAATATTGAAGGAATACGGTTGCTTTTTGATTAGTACATGTCACCTCCGGAGTGGCAATCCATTCCCAACGGGCTATTTTTTCTTGCCAGGAGCTCCAAATGATGTTCCCGGAATTCGGATCTGATCCGCCAATCGGGTCTATTCCGACCCTGCCTTTAGCATCAAGTTCGTTGCCCTTTACCTTATGACCACCATCATCCCTGCGTGTATACAAATATACCATGGCCCGTGTCTTATTGCCTGGTGTGGTGCTTACCTTTTGATAAAGCCCTCCTGAAACCTTTCCTGCACCCGAACCATTCCTGGCCCGTCCTATATATGTTTGACCATCTTTTGCGGATATACCATAAAACCATTTGCTGTCTTCCCGGACTTCCGGAGCGCTGCCGAATTCATGCCATCCGATGAGGTTATCTGTTTCATAGGAGTGATTGACGATCATGTTATTTTTCATCACCTGTCCCTGGCTGGATTCTCCCAGGATCATTCCCCATTGATCATCATGTATTATTCCGTAATCAAAATTCGGATCACTGCTTGTATCAAATCCATTAAAAAATAATGCTGCTTTTACGGTGGAGTTATTCCGAAGAATACTTACCTGATCATGCAGGTTCTGAAGAGCTGTACTATGCGATATCTTATGTTTGCTTAACGGATTAATTTCTGATTCATAGGCGCCCATTTCCGTGATAAAGAAATGATCCTTGTTATCGGTAATGCCATTTAGGGCGTTCTGGCAGCTGATTAAGAAATGGGAAATGGTCAATCCCCCGGCTGTATGTACATTATACGTATTCCCGGCAATGCCATCCAATTCATCAAATCTGGCGCCATGATTTTTCATTCTCTTAATAAAATCAGTATTATTGCCATCCGTACAATTAAACACTGGGGAAAGTAATCTCAGATTATTTAAGCCATTCGTACCATCGATTATGGCATTCATATATTCGGCATTTTTGCTGGCGATCAAGTCTAAATCTTCCGGACTAAAACCATTTTTGTATTCGATGTTCTCCAATCCGGGAATCCAGCGTTCCGTTAATGGTTCGTTTGGTCCGGCAATAGCGTATAAAGGTTTATTGTATCCCTCTACTTGATGATATACATCTTTCAGAAATTGAATATAATCGCTATACATCCCAAAATCACATCCACCCGCAACTCCAATACGCAGGATCGGTGTGATATTGGCATCGAAAGCTCTTTTTATATCTTTTACAACCTCATTCAAATCACCTGGGCCATAAGCGATCTGCAAATAATACCCCATGCCAAGATCGCCGGCTTTTTGTTCATAGTTCACTGGAGATCCATTGTTATCATCGGTATAACGGATAGCTGAATTAATCCCGAACTTTGTATTGCTGCCTGAAGGAGGATCTATGGGCGGTTCTGTTGTATCCCCAAAATATAGATCGACACCACTATAATAATTGCTATAGAAAGTACGCAGTTCCGATTCCTTATATTGACCCTTCCATTTTACAACGACTTTTCTATTGGACAGGTCCCCAATTCCGGCGTCATCAAAGCTGCAACCGATGGTTTGTTTACCACTATTGAAGGCTTCAGCAGCGATGTCGATAAATTTTTGTCGGGAGACCGCATTTCCACCTGAGGTGTTACCATCCATTACCCAATATTCTCTGGAATAATCAATTCTTGGATTGCCTCTGCCGGAAGCCGGAGCTGTAGTTGTGAAAGGCCCTTGCTTATTATTAGAATCCCAGGGAAAAGACCTGAATTCAACTGTCACTCCCCCATAATAATCCTGATACCAATTCCTGTAATCAGTAACTTTTTCCTGAGGCAATCCCCATACGACAATATTTCGTACATTCAGATCTCCAATGCCTGCATCATCAAAGCTGTATCCAAGTGTACGTTTATTATCATCGTATGCTAATCCGGCCAACTTTCTTACTTGTAATTCTGTTATTGACTGATTATTGTCAACATAAATGACCCAATATGTACGATCGTACATTTCTCTGGGTTCACCCCTGGAAAATGCTTCTCTTACAGTACA
>JBNKDZ010000561.1:0-6195 GCA_050288525.1 Cyclobacteriaceae bacterium | reverse complement strand
GATTGCCACCAGTACGATTACTAAATAAATTTTTTTCATTTTGATCAATTTTAAATATTACAATGCAATACTATTATGTAATAATAAGGAAATCGTTATCTGATAATTATCTAATTGTTATGATTGCGATCTGTTGTTGTTACTTTCATCAAAACATACCTTGATTTCCTGATCGATAGTGTGTAAGTAGATGTATACAGGAGTGCACCCGGAGCCATTTCATCGTGTCACAGATACACTCCCGAACACTATCAGAAATGTTTGTTATATTCCAACTGTCAGCTGGAACCTGAATAACCATTCTTCTTTTTTTACCTCAGTAATTTCATGTTTGGACATATAGTACCCCAGATCTGACTGAAGTTTGATGGTATGTCCCTTCAGGTATTTACTTACACCTACCGCAATTTCCGACAATTGCGGATACTTGTCATTAACTTTGTCACTTGGATCTACAAGACTGTATTTTCCGGCAATTTCGAAGTTATTTTCAAACGTATAACTCATTTGATAATTCCATCCAAGACCGTCAAATACTGCTATGGTATCTTCATCAGAAGAGACGGATAACGGATCATCCGTATATCGCTGATTCAACTCAGTAGAAATGGCAAAACCATTCGATTTGAATATGGCATCCAGATAGGTGTTATTAATATCTTTCACATCATATAACATCGGACCTGTTTGTCCATGTAACCGTACAGCATTATCATTTAAGCTATACCCGACTCCAAGAGCGAGTTTCGGAGTCTCCTCTCTTTCCAGATCTCCCTCAAACTGATCTCCTTTTCCGGAAAACTTTCCGAAAGGCAACAACTCCAGTCTACCAGTATACGACAATCCGTCAACGGTATTTTTTATGTAGTTCCTGCCTTCACCTGAGGTAATGGCTGCCAAAATATTGTAATGAAAGTCTCCTCCAAAATCACTGCTGTACTTAGCGAATAATCCGTAGTCCCTGTCAAGTGTAAAGAGTTTATTTACGATGGAACGATCAACAAACTGCTGTTTTCCGGAAGATGTGATCATCTGTTTGTTACTTGGCAATACGGTTTGCCCGAAACTCATGGAGAATTTCTTACTGAATTTATAATCGACAATCGCGTCAAGCAACCCATTTGGTGAATCACCTTTTATACTGGTGGCTATATCAGATGGTGAGAAACCAATCTGAAACTTATAGGTCAGACGGGGATCCAGAAGAAACCCACTGAACTTAAATCGCATTCTTCTTACACGGGGAACAAATTTTGAGAATTCACCATCGCTATTGGTAAGCTCAAAACGATTTTGCATGATGAAATTAAATTTCAATGAAAAGGTACTGTCATAAGGTGTTATTCCAAGCCCTCCTTTCGAACTGAATACCGGACCGTTCGGTTTCGATTCCTGACCAAACAATGGCAATGATGCCTGCATTAAAAACATAGCGAATAACAGGCAGATTAGTGATATCTTTTTCAAGGTCTAATATATTTTGTTATTAAATTTTATCACACATTTGAGCATATTGCTTAAATGTCGGGCAAATATAATGTTATTGAATTGTGTCACCAATGTTACCAAATTAACATTAGGTTAAGAGTTGATTAACGAAATGTTTACAATAAGGCAACATTGCGTCGCCCGGATATCCTTGAAATAGGATCTTTAGTTAATTAATGCTTTTAATCCTGTTTAAAGCATAATTTAGATTAAAAAATCGTACTATTCAATATTATCTTAATGTTAACTTATTTTTTAACGTCACCCTGCTTCAACTGAAGTTTTTAATCTTCAGCCAAAGTTCGTCAACAGGAATTTTCAAACCTTTACACAGATACAACTTCAGGTCGCTTTCATAGGGCATGCAATAGGGACATTGCAAGGTATCAAGTTCGGTTACTTCTTCAAATAGCTCTGCCTTATTTCCCACCTTGTCACTAAAGATCAGAATTATATCACCGGTATAATCCCCCGGACCCCATATCCAGTAGTTATTATGTCCTCCGATACTCTTCGGCAGGCCATATTCATCCGCATAATAATCAATGGCCCCACATCTCCCGTAGTTGTCCCCAAAAATGACGCATTTCTTCTGATCTTCCGGGCTAAGATTATGATAGGCTTTTGCCATAATCTGTGCTTTTTGTTCCCATCCATGCATATCAGCAAAAAACTGGGGCAGCGAACTCAGCTCTTTGTTTTCAGCCGTCGAAGGTGCTATCCCCAATGCATCCGCATATTTCACATATGTAGATTCCGGCAATATCGGAACAGCAAACGGAACGATAAAAAGACCGTTTAACAGTAAAATAATGCTGGTATAACCAATCCATTTTTTAGCCGAAGTCCATATTTCCATTCCCAGGCCTCCTCCGATAAACAGTATTGTAAACGCCGAAGCCAGGTATTCGGATTTGCTCGTGCCATTTAACAGCAGAATGGTCAGTACTGTAAGAAACAGGACAAACAGCATGAAATATTTTCGGCTTCCTTTTGATAAAATATAAAAAAATATCCCTGCCAGCCATAAAAAGATGGTATTCGGGTTATTAAGGAGTATCTGTCCGGATAAAAAGGTAAGTGGCGAATTTGATGCGTATTTGTACATCGATGCATTCCGGATAAATTCAAGATGCGCAAAGTCATTGAATACATTCCAGATGATATACGGTGAAAACAGGATCAGGGCAATGAGTCCGGCAATGTATGGATGTGGTGTCAAAAGCCAGGATCGTTGTTTGGTTGCCAATAATCCGACAAGTATGCCTGCTCCCAGAAAAAACCCGCTGATCTTGTTCAGCATGGTTAGTCCAAGTACAATCCCCAGTAAATACCAGTATTTTTTCTCTCCTGTATTTATAATCCGGATCAGCAACCAGATGTTTGTCACCCAAAGCAAAAGATCGATGCTATTCATGGAATAATAGGTAGAATAGCTTAGGTTGATCCCTGAAATGATAAAAGCCATGCAGGCGAGAGAAATGGCAATCATTTTGCCTCCCATTTCTTTTGTTACAACACCAACCATAAACACTGCGGCACTACTTATCAATGCAGGCCATAGCCTTATCATAAATACCGAATCCCCGAAAAGATTCTTAACAATCATCAGAAACCATATCGATAAAGGAGGATGATCGACATACCCCAATGCCGGATGATCCGCACAAGCAATATAATACAGTTCATCTCTGAATATGCCATACCCCGCAAAAGCATTTGTGTATACATGCAGGATGAATTTGAATACCGTAAAAACAAAAATTACAAACCAGAGATTGGAAAACGCAAAGAATTTTTTCATAGATAAACCGTCTTTTTATCAAGATGCATATTCGTACCGTAAAAATCCATAAAATTACAAAACAGGTCGAATTTTATCTGTTTTCGGTCAAATCCGAAGATATTAGGCTACATATTCCTTTGATCTGCATGTGTTTATTCGTAAATTCTCTCACATTACACAACATTCTAAGACTATATCTGCCAAAATATAAAGCAGAATACAAAAAACACTTAGTGAAGGGCTTTCAGATCTGGGCATGGGCATCGCTTTTAGCGAACACGCTGATCTCTCAGGTCTGTTTGAAGAATCCATTGGAATGGAAATCAGCCGCGTTTTGCATCAGGCTCTTATTGACGTTGATGAAGATGGCACCGAAGCCGCAGCAGCAACTATAACAGAAGTTTTCACAACATCCGTTCCCGACGGACCTCCGGTTGTCACTTCAATCAACAAACCCTTTGTATTCTTTATAAGAGAAAAAACCTCTAATACCATATTTGCCGGAAAACTAATGGAACCGTGATTTGTTATAGTTAGTTATTAGATTAGATTGATGACTGGCAGCGTCCTCCCTGGATTTCTGCCAGTCTTTTTTTGTGCCGAATCCTTCTGTCAGTTTGTAGTTTGAGTAATTAGCAACAGGGAGATCCTACGCTGTACCCTGTTCCCTGTGCTTTTTGCCATTCTTATTCCTTGTTCTTTTTTGTCTGAAGCAAAATTTACAGGATTAGAGAATTTACTGAATGATATAGGATGGAAATTACCTTCCGGTATTTTAAGTATTTTATATGAGATATTTACCTACGCTATGCTCTGCGCTCTTTGCCCTTTGCCATCTTTGTTCCATAGATTTTTACTTGTAGAAAAAAAGAATTTTCGTCTATTCAAATAACTTCTTCATTGTAAGGTTTTTAGGCAAATGTTAATTGTGATTTTCCACATATTTCTTTATCTTGTACGTCTGTTTTATAGGTATTATTTTCGTTTATAAACATTATTCCATGCGTCCGATAAAGCTGAAAAACATGATAGGAAGTATAGTGCTGTTGGTAATGACAGGGATCTTTTTCCCTGCCTGCGACGGGGATTTGCCGGAACCAGGGAATGATGTGATGGTCCGCAATATGTCGGATCAGCAAAAGTCGCTTATCACGAATTCTAATAATTTTGCCATTGATCTGTTAAAAGTATCTTTTGAAGATCAGGAAGACAGGAATATATTTTTCTCACCCCTGGGCATGGGCATGTCCCTCGGCATGATCTACAATGGCGTGGGAGTAGATGAACGCTCGAAGATCGAAGCGTTGCTCGGTCTGGAAGCCTTTGACGAACGGGATATCAACAAAACCTATAGCCAGCTGGCAAGTGTATTGCAGGCAAACGATAATCTTGATATTGTCTTTTCAAACTCGCTGTGGTTCCCTAATACCATGACCATCGATGAGTACTTCCGTACAAGGCTGATGGCCTATTACGATGCGGGTGTAATCGAACTAAATTATAAATTAAACTCCTCCGTCCATTATGTAAACCGGTGGGGCGAACAAAAGTCATTGGGCAGGATCACCAACCTGATCAATCGTATCCCGCAACAGCAGGATATCTTTCTGGTAAATGCCGTCGACCTGAATACCTCCTGGAACACAGGTTCGGAACCTGTCATTATTGAAGAAAAATTCCTGTCGGAAGAAGGAATGACAGACATCTCCATGAATTATTGGGAAAATATTTCTGTTAAAATGAGCCGACAGAGTGGATTCACCTTTCTTGACATCCCGTTTAATGAAAATTATTTTGAACTAACCATCATTCAACCGGATAATCCGGAAGATATTTCCGTAATATTGGATGTGTTGTCTTCCGAACAACTGTCAGGACTCGATAAAGAAGCCATAGAAGTAAGCACCGCCCTAAGCATCCCTGAAATATCCATTAGCAAAAAAGCCGATATGAAAGCGGCATTGTCAAGACTCGGATTGCAGGAGTTATTCACCAGATCGGTTGATCTTTCTCCTTCATTTGTCAATTCTGATGATCTTTCTATTGATAACATTCAACATAATGCTGCCTTTGTATTCAGCAAAAAAAGCATCAGTGATAATCCTGCCGAACTATCAGCTTCATCCGAACCAATAGCAAGGGATCAGATAGTTGTTGACAGACCGTTTTTATTTTTGGTACGTGAACAACACACCAAAGCCATTTTGTATTCCGGCATTTATATGCATCCGGAATAAGCCTCATTGCCTGATCCGGTTTTTTTAATTATTTCAACTGGTACCGTTTGGCATCAAGTGCGTTTTTTCGTTTATTGACCCGACATTTTCATCTGTAAAAGCACTTGTTTCGTTAAATCCAAACAGGCAGGACACAAATAATGACTTTATGAAAATCTTTAATGTTGAAAAAATACGCAAGGCTGACAGCTACACCATAAAAAAAGAGCCTGTCCCTTCAATCGACCTTATGGAACGGGCTTCAAAAGCTTTTGTTGAATGGTTAACCGCCAATTATGAAAAACCGGGAAACGTATATGTGTTTTGCGGTACCGGAAATAACGGTGGTGACGGACTGGCAATCAGCCGTTTGCTATTGGAAAAGAAATGGGAGGTCGTTACTTCCGTGATCATGTTCTCCGGTGGCGGTAGTGAAGATTTTAAGATCAACTATGAACGGCTGATGAAAAAATCAAAAAAGATTTTCCTGATCGAAGAAATTAAAGATCTCAAACATAAAATTAAGCCGGGAGACCTGATTATCGACGCGATCTTTGGTTCAGGGCTGAACAAACCAGTTAAAGGATTACATGCCAAAGTGTTCAATTTTATTAACAGCCAGAATACCCCTGTCATTTCTGTGGATGTTCCTTCCGGCGTGTTTGCCGATGAGCCTTCTTCCGGCAAAGCCATTGTTCAGGCAGA
>JBNKDZ010000560.1:0-4217 GCA_050288525.1 Cyclobacteriaceae bacterium | reverse complement strand
TGCTTCAGGTACTCTTTTTACCAGGTCATTCATCTCCTTTTGATTTTCCTGACCTATTGTAAAGCAATCAATATATTTCTGAGCAAGGGTATATTGCAGACATTCATCCATTTTGCCTGTCAGCTGTCCTCCTCCGAATATTTTCATTCCGATAATCCCTTTACCGTTTTCCTTCATTTTCCGTAATACCGGCACTACTTCATCGACGGCACCATCCATTCTTGATCCGTGTGGATTGATCCGAGCCATATCTACCTGCACCCAGTCATGTTCAGCTGCAGTTTTTAATGCTCCCAGAGAGTGACATGACACACCATGAGCCCGTACCAGGCCGTCTTCTCTTGCCTGCGACAATACATCCATAGCACCGGCCTTCAACTCAGGCCATTTTGGATCTGTCATCAGGTGTAAAAGAACGATATCAAGATAATCCGTTCCCAGTTCCTTTCTGAACCTGTCCAGATCAGCTTTCATTTCTTTCTCTGTTGTTGCATGGGTTTTGGTAAGGATCACCACTTTCTCCCTCGGTATCCGCTTCAATGCCTCTTTCAAATGCGGGTGTGTGCCGTACTGATCTGCCGAGTCCCAAAAGAAGACTCCCTGATCGTAGGCTGCTTCAAGCAAGTCTGCTACTCCGTGAATTCCCAGCCCCCGTGTTTGGTTTGATTGCCGGTTCACACCATGCGTACCTGTACCCATTGCCAGGCGGGAAACTTCAATACCGGTATTACCAAGCTTTATTTTATCACTAACATATTTCTTTGTATCCCCTGCATATAAATGATAGGGAAAAGGATTCAGAGCAAACGCTCCTGCTGTTAATAGTGTGCCCTTAATAAACGCTCTTCGTTTCAGCTGACCGCTACGAGGACAAACATCGGTAGGTTTATGATGTTTCATGTTTATTTTTTTAGTAGAAAATGGTATCCTTAATATGCGAAATTCATGTCATAATTCCGATACTGTCAGGCAATTATCTACAATCCTGTCGCAAACATACTTTAACGGTATAGATATAATAAACTAATTTTTACAAAAAATGTTACCTGGAGGCCTTAGGTTTCTGGCTGAAAGCTTCATAAGCAAAAGCAAATAACACACTTTTAACTTTCACACTTTTAACTCCTAAATCCCTTTCACTCTGGTTTTAATAGCATATAATGATTTTCGGGCGGTAATAAAAAGTGTTCTGCCATCTTCGTCTCCAAAACAAACATTCGATGGTAACTCCGGCACCTGAACAGAATCGATCTTTACCCCATCAGCATTAAAAACAGAAACATGTTTATTTGTCAGATAGATATTACCTTCATTATCGATCGTCATACCGTCAGACCCTTCATTTGCAAAAAGCTGCTTATCGGACAATGTACCATCTTCATTAATTACATATTCGTACGTTTTGCCGGCTCCGATATCAGCGACATATAGTTTTTTGCCTCCGGGGGTTCCTGTTATTCCATTGGGTTTCACCAGATCATCAATGACTCTTATCAGACTGTCATCCGGGGTCAGATAATAAACACCCTCGCATTCCAGCTCAACAGCATCATGATCATTCCAATAAGGACGTTTATAAAACGGATCCGTAAAATAAATTCCCCCTTTGGGATCCGGCCACAGGTCATTTGGTCCGTTAAACCTTCCTGTACCAAAACTATCTGCCAGCACAACGATCTCACCCTGTGGATTTATTGATATAAGTTGATTCCGTTCATCGGCACAGGCAAGTAAATTCCCGTTCCGGTCAAAAAACATACCGTTGGCCCTTCGTGCCGAATCATGATATACCGAAAGACTCCCGTTCACGGACCATCTCCATATTTTATTATTCGGCTGATCTGTAAAATAAATATTACCATCGGAATCAACGGCAGGACCTTCGGTAAACACGAATCCTTCTGAAATCTTTTCTATGCTGGCATCTTTTTCGACGATTCCCTGGTTTGTCGCCTGTTTCTGACTGCTGTTGCAAGTATAGATGCACAATGATAAAGCAAATAGTTGGATGAAGGTTTTGGTTTTCATATAATTTCGGCTTATTCACAAACTTAATTTATGATTTTATCATCAGGGGATCTAAAACGTCATTTTGTTCGAATTAACTGCTGCAATTCAAAAAAAATTGATGTCTGAACAGCATACAATATATCCTTTAATTCTTAAATAAAAAAATCTTTAACCTACTGATATAAATAAATAAAAACCAACAGAATCATGGAATTCATTGATACAGGGTCAATTAGAAAATAAAATATTGTATTCTTTTGACATTGCCATATTAAAGGTTAAATTTACCTTTATTAAATTTTTAATTTTTACATAATCACTAAGATAAGATAATGGACACTCATTTTGTAGCGCTCGATTATATTGTATTTATAATTTACGGACTACTCATAGTCGGTATCGGGCTTTGGATTTCAAGAACTAAAAAAGGGGAGGAAAAAACGGTTGATGATTATTTCATGGCCAACAAATCCCTGACTTGGTGGGCCATCGGAGCATCCCTCCTGGCTGCCAACATTTCAGCAGAACACTTTATCGCTATGTCAGGTTCCGGATATGTGATCGGATTGGGTATAGCAGCGTACGAATGGGTTGCTGCCCTTACATTGATCGTTGTTGGTAAATACTTCCTTCCGATCTTTCTGGAAAAGAAGATCTATACCATGCCGCAGTTTTTGCAGGTACGGTTCAACAAAGGGGTAAGTACCGCATTTGCAATTTTATGGTTGATGATTTACGTTTTTGTCAACCTGACTTCAGTATGTTACCTTGGAGCACTGGCAATGGAGAAGATAATGGGTATTCCGATTTTGATTGGAATTATCGGATTAGCCGTTGTTTCGGGTGTATATTCTATTTACGGAGGTTTAAAAGCCGTTGCCTGGACAGATGTTATTCAGGTCGTATTTCTTGTTGGTGGTGGCCTGGTCACTACATTTCTTGCACTTAACGCCGTTGGGGGTGGAGATGCGTTCCACGGTTTCAGTGAGATCTATGCTAAAGCAACAGACCACTTCCAGATGATCCTTACCAAAGGCCAGATGATCATCCCTGATACAGTGAATCCGGAAACAGGTGCTGTTGAGTCAACCAAAGATGCATTTTATGACCTGCCGGGTCTTGCTGTTCTGTTTGGAGCGATGTGGTTGACAAATTTTGGTTACTGGGGATTTAACCAATACATAATTCAAAAAGGACTGGCTGCAAAATCCCTTAAAGAAGCAAAAAGAGGTTTGATCTTTGCCGGATACTTAAAATTACTCGTGCCTTTATTGGTAATTATTCCAGGTATCACTGCTTATGTATTGATCAATAATTATTCAAGTGCCGAACTTGCAGATATGGTTGGTATACCGGTAGAATCCATGAGTGGAATTATTAAGTCGGATGAAGCCTATCCATGGTTATTAAAATATTTCGTTCCTGAAGGTATTCGAGGACTTGCTTTTGCCGCCCTGGTAGCTGCGATTGTTTCTTCACTGGCTTCCATGATCAACAGTACTTCTACCATATTTACCATGGACATTTACAAGGTATATATGAACAAAGAAGCCACGAACAAACAAATGGTATTCGTTGGTCGTCTGGTTGCCTTTATTGCCTTATTTATATCCTCGCTGGCAGCTATTCCTCTGTTAGGATCCCTTGATCAGGCATTCCAGTATATCCAGGAATACACAGGCTTCATCTATCCGGGTGTTTGTGTGGTATTCTTCATCGGATTGTTCTGGAGACAAGCCACTCCGAATGCTGCATTATATACTGCTATTGCCACCCTTCCGTTAGGTATACTGTTTAAATCCTGGTTCCCGGATTTTCCGTTCCAGTTAAGAATGGGTTATGTGTTCATAGTATTGGCAACAATTGCTTCGGTTATTAGTTTTCTTGAAAAAGGCAGAAAGGTTCATTCGGTTACCCCTGATACCTATATGGGTAAATCTGCTCTTTATACTGGTTATGCATTTATCGCTCTCGGTGTTATTTCAACGATATTAGGATTGCTATATTCAGGCGTAATGGAACATTTGGCATTCTCTTCCATTTATATGATCGCTGCTCTGTTCGCTTTTGTGGGAATAATCCTTGTAACGAATGTAAAAATGAAAGTGGCTGATAAGAAAGAGATTATCGTTGATTCAAAAATATTTGAAACAGGTCCTGCATTTAATATTGGTGCCCTGGGTATAGTTGTCATATTTACTTTACTC
>JBNKDZ010000559.1:0-3481 GCA_050288525.1 Cyclobacteriaceae bacterium | reverse complement strand
TACGTTGCAAACTGACGGGCTTTGCCTTCATAGCGTAGTTTCACAAAAGGAATTGCTACGATAGAATCAATACTTATGATGGCTGCAAACCAATAAACAAAACGCTCCTTCCCCGGAAATTCCAGCCAGTTTACAATAGGACTGGCAAATAATACCAGTATAAGAGAAAATAACAGGGTAGTGGTAAATATAGAGTTAAATGCTGTGTTATAAACAGTTTTTTCATCGGTATCAGATCTGGAAGTAAACCTGAAATACGCTGTTTCCATCCCATAGAGATAGATCACATTCAATACAGCCACATACGAATACAATTCGGTGACGATACCATATTCGGCAACAGCCAGAACGGAGGTGGTAGTGTAAAAAGGTACAAGAAGAAAGTTTACTGCCCTGCCAATGATGCTGCTTATCCCATAGATTGCGGTTTCACCAGCTAATTTCCTTAATTTGCCCATAAAATCTGATGTGCTCTAATCGCCGTTGAAATGTGGTTCACGTTTTTCGAAAAATGCTTTAGCTCCTTCACGAAAATCCTCTGATTTACAACAATTGGCAAAACTGTTGGCCTCTATCTGATATCCATCATCACTTTTAGAATAATATGCATTCACTCCATTAATGATCATGCCTACTGAAAGAGGCGAGTTTTTGAATATTTTAAAAAGAATCTCCCGGCATATTTCCAGTGCCTTGTCTATATCTTCAGCGAGATGATTTACCAATCCTGCAGCATAGGCTTCCTGAGCTGTTACTTTTTCTGCTGTAAGCATCATTTCAAGTGCTTTGCCTTTGCCTACCAGTTGGGTCAGCCGTTGGGTACCACCAAATCCCGGAATTATACCCAGGGATGCTTCCGGCAATCCGAAAAAAGCATTTGTGGTTGCGACTCTCAGATGACAAGCCATCGCCAGTTCACAACCTCCTCCGAGCGCATATCCGTTGACTAATGCAATCACCGGTTTATGACAACTCTCGATCAATGCCATCAATTCCTGACCATTCTCAGCAAATTTACGCCCGTTAAGTTCATTAAGCTCTGAAAACTCACCAATATCCGCACCAGCAGCAAAGGCTTTTTTCCCTGCTCCCCGGATAATGATCCCCTTGACTTCATTTTCATCATAGGCATATTCAATACATTTCTTTAACTCTATCTGGGTAAGAGCATTCAATGCATTCATCTTATCCGGTCGGTCTATGGTGATTGTCAGGATTTCATCATCAATTTTTTTGAGAATATTTTTATAGCTGGACATGATAAACGGCTCGTGTTTACAACAAATATAATATCTGAACAAGTAATCTCAAATTATGATATATCTAATATCATGTTATTATCACGGACTTTTATAAATATACTATAAATAATATGAATCCTTTCAGATTTTACTGAAAAGCATTTAGATAATTAACTGTTTACTATTGAGTGTTTAAAATATTTTTTTAAAAAATCAGAAAATAGTCTATTTTGCGTCGGATTTTTTATTAACCAGCATTTAAACTTATTAAGTAATATATAAAAACATAAAAAATGTCATATTTATTTACATCCGAATCAGTATCAGAAGGCCATCCGGATAAAGTATCGGATCAGATATCTGATGCTATACTTGACCACCTGATCGCTGCTGACGCTGATTCAAAGGTTGCTGTAGAAACCCTTGTTACCACAGGATTGACTGTGATCAGCGGTGAGGTAAAAACAAATGCATATATTGATGTTCAGCAGGTAACGAGAAAAGTTATTGAAAAAATCGGGTATACAAAAGGAGATTATATGTTTGATGCCCATTCTTGTGGTGTAGTATCTGCAATCCATGAACAATCACCAGACATTAACCAGGGTGTTGTACGGGCTGACGAGATGGAACAGGGAGCAGGTGATCAGGGAATGATGTTCGGTTATGCTACGAACGAAACCGAAAATTACATGCCTTTGCCACTGGATCTGTCACATCTTATCCTCCTGGAATTAGCTGAGATACGACGTGAAGGCAAACAAATGACTTATCTTCGTCCAGATGCCAAATCGCAGGTCACCATTGAATACGATGAAAACAATAAACCTATCAAGGTTGACACCATCGTTGTATCCACCCAACATGATGATTTCGATGAAGAAGAAAAAATGCTTCAGAAAATTAAATCTGATGTGATCAATATACTGATGCCAAGGGTAAAAGCTCTTTTGAGTCCTGAACTTCAGTCATTGTTCGGTGATGACATCATTTATCATGTCAACCCAACCGGTAAATTTGTTATTGGCGGGCCTCATGGTGATACCGGACTTACAGGTAGAAAGATCATTGTGGATACCTACGGTGGAAAAGGTGCTCACGGAGGAGGAGCCTTCTCAGGCAAAGATCCTTCGAAAGTGGACCGTTCGGCTGCCTATGCTACACGTCATATTGCCAAGAACCTTGTTGCTGCAGGAGTTGCTAATGAAATCCTCGTACAGGTATCGTATGCCATCGGGGTTGCAAAACCAATGGGTATTTATGTTAATACCTACGGTACAGCGAAAGTTAAACTGTCGGATAGTGATATTGCTAAAAAGGTAGAGCATATATTTGATATGCGACCTGCTGCAATCATAAAAAGGCTTAAATTAAAAGAGCCTATCTATCAAGTCACAGCAGCATACGGACATATGGGACGTACACCTGAGATCAAAGAATTCACATTCAAAGTAAATGGTGGTGAGATCACTAAAAAAGTTGAGACCTTTACATGGGAGAAACTTGATTATGTTGATAAAGTGAAGGAAGCTTTTGGTTTGTAAGAAAGAATCGAAACTGAAAAAAATAAGGGGCTCTTTTGAAGCCCCTTTTATATTTTAATGTGATAAAACTTTTTCCTTATATTTTTGAAGTTGTTTTTTCAGAGCCTCAATTGCCAGATCGGAGGCGGCTTCAAATGATTTTGATCGTTCCCTCGAAAACAACTGATTACCCGGAATGTTCAGCTTAATCCCAATGATCTTGTTATCCATATTATTGCTTTTGTCAAGTCGCATAAAGACTTCTCCATCAATAATCCTGTCAAAATACTTATCAAGCTTATCGGCTTTCTTTTGGATAAAATCGATCAGTTTGTGATCTGCATCAAATCTGATAGAATGCATTTGTAACTTCATAATACACCGTTTTTAAAATGACTAATAATTAAGCTTTAGGATGTGCCTGGTCAAAAACTTTCTTTAGCTTACCAAGCGAGTTATGCGTATACATCTGGGTAGTGGCAAGACTTTGGTGCCCCAATAACTCTTTCACAGCATTTAAATCCGCACCCCGCTCAAGAAGATGCGTAGCATATGAATGTCTTAAAATATGTGGACTTTTTTTGTCAACTGATGTGGGGTTCAAATATTTCTTCACTATCCTGGATATCAACATGGGGTAACTCTTTCCTCCTTTATTTGTAACGATAAGAAAGCCCTTACAGTTACCTTTGAAGGTATTATTTTTTACCTCCATGT
>JBNKDZ010000558.1:0-3104 GCA_050288525.1 Cyclobacteriaceae bacterium | reverse complement strand
CTTGCAGTAAATTTCTATTGACGTTTTCGGGTTTAAGGCCATTTAGTTAATGTCATATTTAAAGTGAATCTTCTTTTTTCGAAAAAACAAAAGAAAGTCAACCCTATACAAATTCGTATAGATTGTCAGGACATGTACTTTCTCCTTGCCAATACTGCTGCTCCAAGAGCTGTAGTACACTGAGGATCCTCAAGCACATATATTTTTTTCATCAATTCCATTTCCAGAGCGTCAGTCATGCCTTTATTCAGCGCCAGACCTCCGTCAAACAAAACAGCATCATTCACCTGTATTTTCTTCGTTAGTCGTACGATCCGCTTTGCGATGGATTCGTGGATGCCTGCGGCGATCCCTGATTTTGGATGTCCTGCAGCCAGAAGGGTTATTATTTCCGACTCGGCAAATACGGCACAGGTACTATTTACAGCAAGGGCTTCTTCTGTACTGAAATACAATTCCTCAAACGCATCAATATCTACCTCCAGATTCCTGGCAGCGATCTCAAGGAATTTCCCGGTGCCAGCAGCACATTTATCATTCATTACAAAGCTCTTCACCCTGCCCTGCTCATCAAGCTGGATCACTTTCGTGTCCTGTCCCCCGACATTGATGATCGTATTAATTTTCACGTCTGTTTCATAATATCCTGCCCCTGCGGCATTCGCAGCAAGTTCATTTACGCGTTCATGACAGCTTTTATACAACATCCTTCCATATCCTGTGGCGATGGTGTAAACCACATGATCTTTTTTGATCATTTTATCGGCCAACAACCTGTCCAAGGCATCTGTTGCATTTCGTTCAAAATGGCAGCCTGATGCCACAACAGCCTTTCCGATACTATTTTCAGATTCATCGATCAGCACTATTTTAATACTGGTCGAACCCAGATCTATTCCTGCAAAGTATAACATCTATGAATTGTATTTTAATGTTTCTAAAAATGCTTCCACCCGTGTTGTCAGTTGTCCGAAATCATCGGGATTGTAGTCTGTTTCGATAAATAATACCGGTATACCTTTTTCATCAAGGAGTTTTCCTGTTCTGCGTGCCTCCAGGTCGTAAAGCTGGCAACCGGTAAAAACCTGATACACCACTCCGTCAATACCCAATGCATCGATATCTGAAAGGATTTTCCGTATTCTATCGTCATTCGGGTGAAAGTTCGGGCATGCCGATGGTTTCAGATAACGATCTGCCAATGCGGGAATCATATCGTAGAGCCACCATTCATCCACTGCCACCGTATCATGCAACATCCTGGCTCCCGAGCAAAATTCATCTGCCATAATAAAACCTCCCAGCTTTTCGACCAGTACCGGCACCTTCATTTCCGGGAATATGTTGGGGGAGCCGGTAATCAGCAACTTCGGCTTGTCTAATTTGTTATTGGTATCCTCCAACGTATCCAACTCGTCATTTAATGCTTTCAGATGTGTGGTCCAGGACTGTATATCGTCGTAAAACCATGTATTGGTAATCAAAAGTGCTTCCGGACCGCTGATCACACATGTTTTGTTACGCAGTTTCTGAAACCTTCTGAACTGTTCCTGAGCCTTTGCCACCATTAATATCGCTTCTCTCAACCGGTTTCGTGTGATTCTTTTACCGGTAACAACTTCAAGCTTTCGGGCAAACTTCTTCACCACTTGATGCCAGTAATCCCGAGCTTCCTCGCTTTCTTTGGAAGAAGGCACTTCCAGCAGGAAAAAATCCAATCGGGTATCATCCGCGAAGAGTCCCATTTTTGTCTTTTGATCACATGTGGAAGGATGTACAACCAGGTGTGGCTGAAGTCCTCCCGGCAGCAGTCCGTAAAGGAGATCGCCCATAGTCGATTTTATTAGCGGACACGTCTTTGCCGGCAATAATTCTCCTCCTGTCTGATCCGACTGATAGGATCCGGAGCATATCCTTATCGGAACAGCATCCACCGCATAAATCAACTCCACGGGTACATGGATACAGGTGGTCGCTATGATCTTTTTACGTATCAGTGAAGGAACATTTCCTGTCAGATACTTCTCAGCGGTTGTATAAAAATATTCCATCCTTTCAAGAGGCACAACCCTTCCCGACTTCATCTCCTCAAGAGAAGCCTTCACCTCGGCAGCTTTTCGCTGCTGACCTTTCTTCTTAATTCTTTCAAATAATTCTGTATTCATTCCTTTTTCTTTGTTTGCTCATTAAAAATGGTTCCGGGCTTACCGTATCTGGTAAAAAATCCGTTCGCGGTAGACTTAAATAATTCCAGATGCAGAAATGACACCTTCAGGCAATCCTTCTCCGGACATGCTTCAACACATTTAAAACACATCATGCAATCATCCTTCACAATGTTTTTATGGTCAAGATCATCGGCAATCGCATTTATCCCAACATCACATACCCTTGAACAATTGCCACACCTGGTACACTTTGACCCATCCTTTACCAGCCGTAAAAATCCCAATTTTGAAAAAAGATACTGCAAGGCACTCATCGGGCAGAAAAAGCAGAAGAAACGCTTCTTGACAAACGCCCCAACAAAAAACAAGGCGGCGAACATCATCCCCAGCACAGACATAATGATGGTGGTGTTACTGGTAAAATCGATAAAGATTTCGGATGTATTACCGGTAAATAATGGTGTGATAATCCTTCCCGGACAAACCTGACAGAAGGGCGCCGACAAGTCTTCTGAGAACAGGGGCAATCCGAATAATGAATTGCTCATACCCAATGGAATACCAATCAGAAGGATCAAAAAACCATATTTTATGAATGACAACCACCGGAAGTTCTTCTCACCGTATCGCGAAAAGCGGATACCTGTTTTCTTACGAATACCTGTAATCCAGTCCTGAATGGTCCCCAACGGACAAACAAAACCACACCAGGCTTTATTGAACACCAGGAAAAAGGCCACAAAGGTTAAAAAACCTGTCAGCACACCTATACCCCTGCCACTAAAAAGGTTATCCCATGTGATGTGTAGTCCGTGTTGTGCCGCGATCAGGTAGCAGGTGCCGGCGCTGCCCGAATTGTAGGGACAGGCAAAGGTCGGGATCCGGTCGCTTATATGGATATGTGCATAAGCCCCGTACATCAACAGGACAAAGGAT
>JBNKDZ010000557.1:0-4969 GCA_050288525.1 Cyclobacteriaceae bacterium | reverse complement strand
ATTACAGGTGTTTCAATCTTCACGTTTCAAGTAAAAATATATTTTATAGCTCCGAATCAATATAAATAGTCAATTACGGCTTTTTAAAGGATCTTAATCAAGATCTTCCGGGCTATTGCTCTTAAATATATAAAATCATTCAATAAATAATGACCAAACCACTAATCTTATCAACGGAGAATCTGCTTCTTTAGATATGCTTTCAGTTATTTTATATAATTTCCGTAGCTTTGCAGACTTTAATTATTGGAATTTTACGGTTAAACAGACCGTTTTATTAAGGATAAAAAATGACTTTAATGCATAATCAAATAAATACAGAGAAATCCGGTTTTGGCAAATTCGGACGTTTTGAGATCTCCATTCTCGGCACAAAGTGCAATAACATACGCAAACTTGTTGAAAATATCTCCCCAAAGCTGAAGGGCTTCAGGACAGCCTTTATTGACAGCACTCACAAGTCCACAGAAAATAATCTTCCTGAGATTATCCGTCAGGGAACCAATACCCTGATCACAGATGCTGCTTTCCTCCGTATAGATTCATCCTTAAAACTCAATCAATTCAGGTATAACCTGCTGTTAAATGATTATGATCTTGTGCTCGTTAACGGCAACCATTTTGAGACCAATGCTCAGATAGTCGTTGTTGACAGCTCAAAATCCCTTGAGAATAAATTATCCCGGATCACCAATCCGGTAATGATCATATTAGCTGAAGGCGAAAAAGAAGTACCTGAATATCTTGAAAAGTACATTCCGGACCTCGAATTCCTGCCAATCCTGAAAATTTCGGATACGGAACAGATTGCCGTTTTTATTCACGACTTGCTGCTGTTAAGCATTCCTCCATTATTGGGCGTGGTATTGTCAGGGAGTAAAAGTGAGCTGAATGGCAGAGACAAAGGATTGATTGATTATCATGGCCTGCCCCAAAGAACGCATATGTATTATCAACTCTCCATGTATACTGCGAAGTCCTTTTTATCTCTACGAAAAGAACAGGCGGATGATATGGACCCTGAATTCAACATTATAACAGATTCAGTTAATGATCTTGGTCCTTTAGGGGGCCTTATCAGCATGTTCAGAAAATATCCCAATCATGCATGGCTATCAGTTGCCTGTGACTTGCCTCTTCTATCCGGAAGAAGCCTCAATCAGCTTGTAACGCTGCGTAATCCTTCAAAGATTGCCACAGCATTTCGCAATCCGGCTACAGGATATGCTGATCCATCGGTCGTAATTTGGGAACCTAAAGCCTACCCTGTTTTACTGCAATACCTGGCTCTGGGGCATTCATGTATCAACAAAATATTACAGGAAGAAGAAACTGAATTGCTGGAAATTTCAGATCCGGATGAGCTCTTCCAGGTCAATCGTTCAGAAGATATTGAAACTGTAAGAAAAAAACTGAATTAATCTGAAACGTAAACAGATTGATTTCTGAATACATAACCTCCTGCCAAATGCTAAAGAGAAAGATGAAAACATTCCTGATCTCCCCTTTGCACTGACTAAAAAAATATCTCCTACAGATATATGCAGGATAAAGGATAAAAAAGTAGCGAAACCTTTTATGGATTTGGCTGAATCAAAATATTTTCCTCCGTCAAAGAAGCTCCGGCGAATAATCCAAGCCCGTTCTGAACATTCGTATAAAGTTGTACCGGTTCTGAATACACATCCTGTTGTGTATTATGCTGATTTAATACTGTCGAATAATATTTATAAAAATCTTCCGTAAGGTGGAATAACTGAAAGAACAAATAGGCATCTTTTTCAATATTTTGATAATATCCATCTACATTAAAGACAATGGTTTTCTTTTCTCCATCAAAATTTTCGTCATTAAAAAGATAACCTAAATAATTCGCATCATTATTATAGGTTGTATAGGAAGAAAGCGTTTTATCATAATCATTTAAGCCAACAATCTTTTTCATTATCGACTTTTGTGTATGTAAATTGATATCCGGATAATTCTCCGGATAGTCCCAGAGAGAATCAATATTAAGATCTTTTATATCCATTCCTATGGGAACAGAAACCACAAAAGGCAGTAAATAGTAAAAATTGTTTTGATCAGCAGGGTCTGTGAACGAAATTTCATAGACAACAGAATTCAAATATGTGCCATCTTCTCCATCTTTTATATATTCAAGTTCGACCGGAATATGGTGAGGAATAACAGTTTCTGCTTTTAGAATCTTAAGGATACTATTATCCAAATTTAATACTTCAACCTGAACCGAATAGGAATCACCTGCTCCAATAACAGCATCCTCATATGTTAAATAGGGTATCTGATCCATTGCTAATGGATAGTAATTGTTATTATAGTTCTCAACAAAGTATTTACATGTTTTTAATCCTTGCAATGGTTCGCCATTCCTGGTCATGGAAATATCATAATCGTATATTTCCCGATGATACACCAAATTAAAAGCATGCTCAGGATAAACATTCAGTGTTTGTCCGAGTGTGATGCGTGGTTGTTGTCCTTCAACAAGAAGACAATGCATGTAATACTCGGTTTCATCATATTCAGGAACCGATTCTTCACAGCTAAGCAATAAAAAGCTTAGAAAGACTATAGTAAATATCTGAATAATGATTGTTTTCATAGAATTAAAATTTCAGGGTATAACTAACTGTAGGAATAATACCATAATATTTTTCCTGGTTGATGATACGGCTTGTATACGACACGTTTCCAATTACCGGATCCCATTTCTCTCCATAAGTTGATGAAAAAACATTCTTGTGGTTATATAAATTATAAATTGACAGGCTCCAGGTTGACTCTCCAAGAGCACTCATTGTTTTATATTTTAACGCGACATCCATCCTGTGATAACATGGGTTAACAAATTGATTCTTTTGATTATAGAATATTGTCGGCTGAATCTCTTCAGCTGCACCACCTTCCATTCTAAATTGCTCATTTAAAAATCCATCCATAGACCAGTACATCATCCCTGGAATAGTTTCTTTATTTCCGGTGTGAATAAGAAAATTGACAGAAAGACTCCACTTGTCGTTAAACAGGTAATTCGCAACAATATTCGCATGATGTCGATGTTCATATCGAAAAGGAAATGATTCGCCTCTGTTTAATTCATCAAATTTCCTGTCCGTTTTGGAAAGAGAATACCCTATCCATCCCGACAATTTCCCGGAAGGTTTTTCAATCAGCAATTCGATACCCTTGGAAATTCCGTGCCCTGTAACAATTTTATCCTGCCAATTACTGCTCCCTGTGAAATAAGATGCCCCTTCTTTCAGGTTAATAAGATTGTCCATAACCTTGTAATAGCCGTCGACATGGATTTTATAATCTCTGAATTTTAACCAGCTAAATCCAAGAGAAAAATGATCGGAAGTTTCAGATGGTGCTTTATCGACAGCTGCCACAATTAGGTCTGAGGCTCTCTTTATTCTGGTGGCGCCCAACAAATGCAGATGTTGTATCATCTTTGAATACCCACCCTTAACGATCATATCAGGAACCACCTCCCAGATTGCCGATACTCTGGGTTGAAAACTAGTATTACTGTATCCATCGGTATTGTAAAACGATCCATGTATACCCGAAGTTAATACCAGGTCAGAGGTAAATGATATTTTCAAATTGACATATGGATTCTGCTCACAGGATGAATGGTCATAATAAGCAGTGACTGTATCGGAATTTATCCGTGTCAATTCACCGTTATAACTCGAAAAATGATTCTTTTTTGTATTCTCGGATTCAATTTCCATCCGATTATATTTGTACCCAAAATCCATCTTGATGATTGAATTCAAATCATATTCAAAATCCGAGCGGAAAAAATTATTTTTAATTGAATTATCCAGATTGGTCTTTCTTAATAAACTTGAAGTATCGGCAATATAGATCCTGTACAAAGTATCACTTTGGTAGCCATTATATTGATAATTACTTGTTGCCACCTGGATGTTTGCAAAAACTTTATTGGTAATATTACCTGCCCATCCAATGGTTCCCAATATATTATTCCAATCCTGTCCGTCGACTTCCTCACTATACAAGTAATCCTTTTTATCAGAATCGACATAATCGTCTTTAATATATTTTTCAATCTTTTCTCCAATATCCAGACCGGTATACACAGATAAATAAATCTTGCTTTTTTTGGATATCTTATGTGTAATCCTGGCATTAAAGTCATAAAAGTTATAATTTTCGATATTCTTATCCCCTCCGATTTCCTTTGGAATAAACACACCATATAAATAATAATATCCAAATCTCCCGGAAAGTAAAAAACTCGTTTTGTCTTTGATTATAGGTCCTTCTAATGCAAATTTCGAAGAGATCATCCCTAATGACACATTCCCCTTAATGCGATTAAAATTCCCTTCACGTGTTTTCATATCCAATATTGATGATAACCGTCCACCGTGTTTGGCTGGAAAATCACTTTTATAAACTTCAGTCTGCCCGATAACATCCTTGTTAAATACTGAATAAAGTCCCAACAGATGAAAAGCATTGTAAATAGGGACATTATCGAGTAAAAACAGATTTTGAAGAGGCCCTCCTCCCCGGACATATATCGCTCCTGTTGCTTCCATTCCGGATTGAATTCCCGGAAGCAGTTGAATAAATTTTATAGGATCGGGCTCCCCCATTGCAATAGGCGCATTTTCAATTTTATCCATAGAGATATTCAGTTGACCTGAAGGATTTTCTTTTTCAGCAAAAGACTCGTATTTTTCCCCATATATCACCACTTCTTCCAGCTCAACATTTGGTAACATATCTATCTGCATCTCCTTATCAAAATTAAAAACCACTTGTTTTTCAATGGTTTCCATCCCGATATATGAAAAAACTATAGTATAAATTCCTTCAGGAAGAGACAAACTATAATACCCGTGATCATTGGTTGTCGTTCCGAATTTCGTCTGTTTATTGAAAATATTAACTCCAATAAGTTTTT
>JBNKDZ010000556.1:0-5390 GCA_050288525.1 Cyclobacteriaceae bacterium | reverse complement strand
ATACCTATTTGCTCTTCCTTCCGGAAAATGAAATGCACGAACTTTCTTTATTATTCTCAGCGTACCTGATAAAATCACGAAACAATAAATTAATCTATTTAGGTCAGAATGTTCCTTTCGATGATCTGCTCCCGATTTACAAAAACCAAAAACCGGACTTTATGCTCACCGTTATAACCTCCAATCTTTCCTCCGGATCCACCCAATCTTACCTGGACAGATTATCCGAAACCTTTTCAGATGCGAATATTATCGTTTCCGGAAACCAGGTAGCAGATAATACACTCAAATTCCCCAAAAATTTTATCCATCTGAAAAAAATTCACGAACTCATTGATTTTCTGGAAAATTAAACCTGATTTCATCGTTTTTCTTCTTCTCTACGTGACAAAAGTTACAATCAATTAAAATTATTTTTATTTAGATTGAAAATAAATTGTTTAATTCTTATAATTGTAGATTAAACAATCAATATAAGAATCAGAAAATGTTGTTTTATGTCCTTTCATCAATATAAAAGCGCAATAAAATACTTAAAATTGAAACATGCGCAATTTTTGGTTTAACGGCCAGTATATAAAATATACATATTGACAGTGAAAGGTTATTGTGTTTTATGTGTTTAATAAATGTTATATATTATTAAACAATAAATTATCAAGTACGTTTAATTACTTATTGAAATTTATCAACAGTAAAAATTATTGACCGATGACAGCTCTTGAATTTAGTTACACCATTAACAAGTTAAAAGGATCACTCAAACCATTCGCCATGAGATTGACAAGAGATTTTGAAGACGCGAATGATTTATTGCAGGAAACGATCCTGAAAGCATTTACCAATCGCGAAAAATTCACGGAGGGTACGAACCTGAAAGCATGGATGTATACCATTATGAAAAATACATTCATAACCAACTACCAAAGAATGTTGAGAAAGAAAACCTTTATCGACTCAACAGATAATCTGCACTACATCAATTCAAGCGATAGCATCGCTGAAAATTCAGCTTATGGAAAATTTGCCATGAAAGATATTAAAACGGCAATACACCGGCTGGACGATGCGTACAGAATTCCTTTTATGATGCATTTCAAAGGGTACAAATACCATGAGATTGCTGAAGAACTGGATATTCCTATCGGAACTGTTAAAAACAGGATACATATTGCCCGAAAAGAGCTGAAACGTATCCTTAGAATCTACAATATGAATTAATAGTACAGATGCCGAAAAAAAAGGCAATAGTAATCGGCGCTGGTTTTTCCGGTATTGTTGCATCAGCCTGTCTGGCTGCAGAAGGCTTTGATGTGACGGTTCTGGAAAAAAATACCAGTCCGGGTGGAAGAGCCCGGCAGTATTCGGAAAACGGATACACATTTGACATGGGGCCCAGTTGGTACTGGATGCCCGATGTATTTGAACATTTCTTTAACCGTTTCAACAAAAATCCCGAAGATTACTATCAGCTCACCCGTCTGGATCCTTCCTACGCGGTGTTTTTCGGAAAAAATGATATCCTTGAAATTCCGGCAGATTATGTGGAGTTCAAATCGATGTTTGAACAAATTGAGCAGGGCTCCTCACATAAGCTGGATCAGTTTCTGGATCAGGCTTCCTACAAATACAAAGTAGGCATGCAGGATCTTGTGTACAAGCCCGGAAGATCTATTTTTGAATATCTGAGCTTTAAACTTCTCAAAGACCTGTTTAAACTGGATCTTTTCATTTCATTTCATAAACACATCCGAAAATACTTCGATCATCCGAGGATCCTTCAGCTGCTCGAATTTCCGGTCCTGTTTCTCGGGGCACTGGCAAAAAACACGCCGGCATTATTCAGCATCATGAATTATGCTGATATAAAACTGGGCACGTGGTACCCTCAGGGAGGCATGCACAGCGTAATAAAAGGGATGGTGACATTAGCTGAAGAGTTAGGGGTACATTTCCAGTACAATGAACCTGTTAAAGGTTTTGATATTCAAGGATCAACTATTACCGGCGTACATACCGCAAATAAGACCTATTCATGTGATGTTGTGCTATCGGGAGCAGATTATCAGCATGTTGAAACCCTTCTCCCAAAATCAAAACAGAGTTATTCGGATAGCTACTGGCAGAGCCGTACTATGGCACCTTCATCATTGCTGTATTACATCGGAATAAACAAGAAAATCAACGGTTTATATCACCATAACCTGTTCTTTGACGAGGATTTTGAGCCGCACTCAAAAGACATCTATGTGCGAAAAAGATGGCCGGAAAAGCCGCTGTTCTATGTAAATATGCCTTCACGTACAGATAATTCCATAGCTCCTCCTGATCATGAAAATATGATGATCCTTATTCCTGTATCCGCCGGAAAGGAAGATACGGCAGAAATACGATCAAAATATTTTGATATCGTTTTCGACAGGCTGGAATACCATCTGGGGGAGGATATCCGGAAAAACATTGTGTACAGAAGAGACTATGCACACAACGATTTTATTGAAGATTATAATGCCTTCAAAGGAAATGCATATGGTCTTGCAAATACTTTAAAACAAACTGCTATATTAAGGCCTTCAATTAAAAGTAAAAAGATCAGGAATCTGTATTACGCCGGTCAGCTTACTGTTCCGGGGCCCGGAGTGCCTCCTTCAATCATATCAGGACAGGTAGCAGCAGGCGAAGTAGTGAAAGACCTGAATAAATAGTCGCCTTTGTATGCAATTGTATGACCGTACCAACTTAAAATGCAGTAAACTTATAACCAATTTTTACAGCACCTCTTTCAGTCTCGGTATAAAGATGCTTGCACGGAAATTTCATGACCCGATTTACGCGTTGTATGGCTTCGTGCGGTTTGCTGATGAAATAGTGGATACCTTTCATGAACATGATAAAAAAGTATTGCTGGATACCTTTAAAAAAGAAACGTATCAGGCCATTGAACAAAAAATATCCCTAAATCCGGTAATACATTCTTTTCAGCTAATTGTAAACAAATATAAAATTCCGGCACGTATAATCGAGCCCTTTTTCAGGAGCATGGAAATGGATCTGGAAAAAACCGTCTACAATGAAAAGGAATATAAGGAATATATTGTCGGTTCAGCAGAAGTTGTCGGTCTTATGTGCATGAAGGTTTTCTGTGAAGGAAATGATACGTTGTACAACGAATTGGAAAATCCAGCCCGGCATTTAGGCGCTGGACTACAGAAAGTAAACTTTTTACGGGATTTAAAGAGTGATTTTTATGACAAAGGACGTATGTATTTTCCTGAAATGAAAATATCTGATTTTAATGAGGAAAATAAAAAACGAATTGAGGAAGATATCCTTGAAAATTTCAAAAAAGCTTATCCCGGTATACAAAGGCTTCCCAAAGGCTCAGGTTTAGGTGTTTATATCGCTTACGTATATTATAAAAAGCTATTTAAAAAGTTGCAGGCTGCTTCAGCAGAAGAAATAATGGATAAACGCATCCGTATTCCGGATTATCTGAAGCTTTGGTTGATGTGTACATCCCTGATAAAATTCAAGGTTCAGGCACTATTTAAATAAAATGCCTGAACACAATTTCCCTTAATTGGTTCTATAGGTACATAAAAACAAGGTTTATCAATGGGAACAATTATTCATATCGGCATCATCGCTTCCATGTTCTTTTTTATGGAGTTTGTAGCCTGGTTTACACATAAATACATCATGCACGGGATGCTCTGGTCATGGCACCGGTCCCATCATCGTGCGCACAAACATTTTTTTGAAAAGAACGACCTTTTTGCCATTGTTTTCAGCATTCCTTCCATTGCACTGATTGCCTTAGGCTATAAATACGAAAGTCTTGAACTGATGAAATATTTCGGATTCGGGATCATGGCATATGGTGTGTTCTATTCGCTGTTTCATGACATCCTGGTGCACCGCCGTATCAAAATAAAATTTACGCCCAAAAACAGATATCTGAAGCGGATCATCAACGCGCACTACATACATCATAAGGTTCATACAAAAGAAGGCGCTGAAGCATTCGGCTTTCTGTGGGCTCCGAAAAAATATGCCCCAAAGAAATAACTTAATACTTTTGGAAGTATGAATGACAGCAAATTGATCTCTGATCTATTATATTTGTACTATTTCAATAAATACATTACCTATAACGCAATTACATCCGGGTATTCAAAAGAACTGTTATTATCATGAAATCTTTTTCCCAATACTTTTTCCGATATAAGGTTATATAGTTTTATAATATGCATACTTGATTTAAAAACAGATTTTACTATTGTATGTTATTTTTTCTATTCATAAAAGACCTGACCACCTGAAATCGTATAAAATATATTTCTACTATCATATTCCTTACTTTTCGCTAAACGGTTCAATAATCATTTTTTTTTTATCGCAGGAAGATGGATATTACTTTTATTGTATCTTACAAAGAAATAATCGTATTATATAAAGATGTGAAGTATGAAAAAGACATGTTTGATTTTTATTTTAATGGCATCATCGGTTATCATGAATGCCCAAAAAGTTGCATTACACTCATCAACAGGGATACAACATTTTAACGGGACTTCCGGCCTTGTTGATGCTTACAATGCTGCCACATCCGGCGATACAATTTATCTGCCTGGTGGGGGATACAATACACCTTCCAAATTTGAAAAACAGTTATTGATTTACGGTGCAGGACATTATCCGGATTCAACTGCTGTTACTGCCAAAACGTTTTTAAATGGAAATATATATTTATCAGATGAGGCAGATGGCTTTCATATTGAAGGAGTTGAGATCAATGGAATTATACAATTTGATAATAATGAAGCAATTGATAATGTAATCATTAAATACTGTAAAATGATAGATCTGAATGTGCAGGGCAATCTGTCAGTACCTTCAGTTAATTTAACATTAATAAACAATGTATTT
This sequence comes from Cyclobacteriaceae bacterium, assembly GCA_050288525.1. GTDB lineage: Bacteria > Bacteroidota > Bacteroidia > Cytophagales > Cyclobacteriaceae > JBNKDZ01. The sequence goes on along the minus strand of JBNKDZ010000556.1, from coordinate 461 downwards.
ACCGGAAGTTATTTTTATCTCTCAAATGCACAAAATGCTGGCATTTTCAATTGTATAATTTCGGGAAGAGTACTTAATTCCTTTGGTAATTCATTCCAGAACAATATTTTTCTGTATAATTATACGGGCTCGACAAACTATTATCCGTTACATGGTGATAACAATCTTATTATAAGTAATATATTTTTGAATGCCAGTAACAGGTATTTAACAGGCGTATCAAATAAAGTTTACAGAAATTTATTTGTTGCTGCTTCTCCAAACCTGGGAACAACTCCTATTGATAGTGCCAATTATTCGCCTGTGACACACAGTACTATTTTTATTGATCAATCAGGATATACGTTTAATTACGATCATAATTATCATTTGCAAAATCCTTCCTTATATCCTGGTTTTGATAATACTGAGGTAGGAATATATGGAGGCATTTTCGGATATAAAGAAGGGGCTGTTCCTTC
>JBNKDZ010000555.1:0-8727 GCA_050288525.1 Cyclobacteriaceae bacterium | reverse complement strand
AGGGGGGTACTATTGGTGCGATTAACGCAGATTATAATGACAACGGTGGTGGACTTCGTATTGATGTAGACTGGGGCCCTCCACTCGGGAATGAGCGTATATCCTATCAGCATACAAAGCACGATCTGGCATGGAATGTCGGAGATCCCATAGCTCCCGGGGACAGAGTAGGTGAAGTGAATACTAACTTTTTTAACAAAGATCCGGAAGCAGATCATTGTCATTGGGGTACAAAGAACCGAAATATCCTTATTCGTTATTCAGCGGATGTCGATCGAGACCCCAATAACCAGCCAGCCAGGGTTGGGGACGTAAATGATGACAATAAAGACTTCATTGTGGTCAATGCAGCTGCCAATGATCATACACAACCAAGGGATCCTGCTTGGGGAAATGTTGATTTCCTGGTGGATGCATATGATGATATGTCTGTGGATATGCCTTTAAACGTCAACCCATATCGCATCAGCTATTGGATACAGCCAGTGATTGCCGGAGGTGAACATGTGCAGAGTGCTGCAAGCCCCTATTGTCTGGTCGAGTTCAGTTTCTTTATACAAGGGCCTGAGCCGAATCAGTTTCCGCAAAATGCTCTGGCATACTGGGGATTACCTGCAGACATCCATGGCATTGATACATGGGAAAGTTGCCTTACCTGGATATTGACCAATACAAGGGGGACTGATGGTGCAGAGGCAAATGTTGATGCCACAGAGTTTTGGAAAACCGATGCGCGAAAGGGTAGTGGAACTGAACCTAATGGGTCGGATGCGCTTGTGGCACGCGAGAATGGGGATGCCAGGTTTCCGGATGGAACTTACTATGTTCATATCATAGTTGATGATCTGACTCACAGTACGGATTATGTTCGCTCGGTACTGGTAGACAATTCACGTCCTTATGTGAAAAAAGTAACCGCATACTCCGGACTTGGTGTGGTTTCACTGGATGAATGGTCCTGGAATGCTGCCACGCAGCAATTGTCTATTCAGCCGGCAGTATTTGAAGATGCCGCAACATTTCCTGCCGGAAGAACTCAGGATATAACCATTGAAGTGGAATTCAGTGAACCTATGCAAAGTGCTTCCATTACTGCCATAACCCCACAAGGTGGAGCAGCAGCTCTGGGAGTGACTCCTACATTATCATCTGTCCAGCCGGAAAATAACCGAACTATCTGGCGAGGCCTCATTTCCAACCTGGATATCGATGATGCCGGTGCACACGATGGCTATCACAAGGTCACAATTACAGGAACCGACCTGGCTGGTAATGCGCTGCTGGAGATCCATAACCGAAATAACATAGGTCCTGATCATCACAACCGTGATAATGCAGGAAACATGAGAGGTACTGCAGGGACGGACAATATTCATGGATTCCGAATTGGACATCTGGAAGGTGAGATTGCCGTAACAGCAGTCTTTATGAAACATACTGCGACTGATCCGACAACACCTACTATTCCGGAGAAAACCCTGGCAATCAGGAATGCACTGAATAACTATTTCGATGAAGTATCTTATGGGGACATATCCTTTGCTGTTACCGGTGTGGGCTGGTACCAGCTTGATCATCCATTGAATTGGTATTATACCGATCCGCAAAATCCATTGATTGACCTGGCACAGGAAGCGGTTACGACCTGTATTTCAAATGGGGTTGATCTGTCAGCTACACAATATATTCTTGTTATTACAGATGAGACAGCATCCAGAACCGAATGGTCTACTAATGGACCATGGCCCTATTCTATCCCTGCTGATCCGGGCAGACAATTATTGGCTTCCGGAGTAATCAATCTGGCATCTTCTGATCCACATATTACCAATACCTTCGGGCGAATGATCGGACTTGTCGATCTCTTTAACTATCCATATGTCTCTTTTGGCCGCGATTTTGTGGGACCCTGGAGTCATATGAGTAATAAGGACCACCAGATTCATGTTATGGCCTGGGAAAAATGGAGGACAGGATGGATAGATGAAACAGGTACTGCCACCTCAAAGACAATAACGCATGTCGATAAACCACCGTTTGCTTCTCCCATAACAGGACAGACATACACTATCAAACCTATTAATAGCGGTACAGATGGCGTTAAAGGAGTCGCAATTGAGATTGGAGACAGGTTGCACTATACAGCTGAGTACAGACGGAAGGCTGATCTTGATTCCATACTGCCTGATGAAGGTGTGGTGATTGTTAAGGCAAATGACTATATCAGTCAGGGAGAAGGTCCTGCTATTGTGCAGAATTCTACTCTTGCGACACCCAACCTGAGCGATGCCACATACACTACAGCGGCTTCGAGAAATATTTTTGATGATCCGGGCTCCGGAGTGAGGATCGAGGTAACCTCAATGAATGCCAATCAGGCTCAAATCAGACTTGATTACCAGGTTCCGGCAACGGAGAACGATGTATTTGTAAGTGCACATGATGAGCATTGGAAAGCTGAAGACATCTGGGTGGATGCACCAAATATTGAAGGAGATTTTGCTGCTAATCCTCTGAGCGTTATAAACGACAATGAGAAACCGGTTGTCGGAATGGTGAACCACCTGCATGGACGCATTCGGAACCAGGGTCATGCAGATGCTACGAACTTTGAGGTTCACCTGGAGATTCTGGAACCCTGGGGAAGCGGCTCTACCTGGCATTCACTTCAGATTGATAATGTAACAATGTTGCAGGGTCAGGATCATGCATCGGATGCATATTACATAATTACCTGCGACTGGACACCTACAGCAGGAGAACATACTTGTGTACGACTAAAGATAAGAGGAGTGGCAAATGATGTTAATGCTGAAAACAATGAAACACAAGAGAATATCAGCGAATTTGTTACCTCTCCCGGTAGTCCATATAAACCTGTGACAACACACTTTCAGGTTGAAAATCCATACAATACTATAAAACCGGTATTTTTCCGAATAGATGGATTGCCGGAAAATTGGACGTATATACTTACACCAGAAAGACTCTTGTTGTCTCCTGCCGGAAAGCAAACGGTGCAGGTCACATTACAACCAAATAATGAATCACCTCTTTGCTCCGGAGAGTTGGTAACGATTACTGCATACACTCCCTGGGAAGATGCCCTCAAACGTTTAGGTGCTATATCAATGCAGGTTGAACTTAAAAGTCCTGCGATAGGGATTAGCTCCGAATCCTGGGTTGATTGTAAACAGGGAAAACAGGTGTCAGAAAAGGCACAACTAACACAGATTGATCCAAGAGGTTGTGTCATGTATACACAAGGTTGTACCGATCCGGGAACACCTAATACGGAAGTTGCCATTGTTTATACTGCTCCTGACGGGACAAAACAGGTGCGTTATGTGATGACCGATGAGAATGGTTGTTTCTCGGATATTATTTCTGTGACTGAATCAGGAGAATGGGAGGTTGAATCGGTTATTGAGGAAGAGGATTGCAGGGCAGGTTCAACGTCTGAACCGGGAACAGTAGACTTTAACACAGGGGATGTCGGCAAGAAGAAATATATCTACTATACCAAATTCGGCCCATCCTTCCCGATAGGTGATTTTAATAATGTCGCTGATCCTGGTTTCAGTTTCAGCATGGGACTTGAAAGACAATTGTCGTCAAATATTATGGTCGATTTTCAACTCGGGCATCATCAATTTTATGGTCTGACACAAAACCAATATTTTGAACAAATCGGATTGAATCTGAAGTATATCTATCCTGCAGTCAATACACATCACTTTGTACAGGCAGGAGTTGGCTACTATATTCCACGCTATGGTACCAATACATGGGGAATTAATGTTGGCGTAGGTAAGGGATGGCATCTTTTGCCCAAAATGTATCTGGACCTTGGTGCTCATATCCATTTAGTTAATAATTCAGTTGACGATTATGAACGAGCAATGTTCATTACAGTTCCTGTCGGCATCAAGTGGTACTTCTAATCAAAAAAGGTCTGTCAGGTTTTAGATCTGACAGACCTTTTTTCCTTTAGTTAATACTGAAAACAAAAAAAAATCATCATCCGGACCTGTTCCGATTACACTGTATCAATACTACCTGAAATTAAGAGTACTGCTTTTGCTGGCTCATGATATAGGAGAACGGGATTTAAGTGTGATGGAATATATCTTCCCCCTTATATTTTTTCCTGTTTCCACAGTTTTGTTCTGGAAAAGAAAAAAGATTGGATGGGTTTTATTAACGGCATATCTGACAAATATAAACCTTCTTATAATGGTATTTTTCGTTCAGACATGGAATACAGATCCATCTGATTATTTTATTATGCCACAACCTGAGCCAACAACTCAATTCCTGGCATTCCTGTTATTTGGTGGAATGTTATGGGTTTTGAACAGAAAAGACATAAAAGATTTTTTTAAGATCAGCAGGCAGATAGTAATTGGAACGATCGCAACAACAGCAATACTGACATTTTTATTTTTGGTCAATTTTTAGTTGTTGGAGAATGGAAAACTACTTTTGAAAGCCGTAAAAGTTTTGTATTTGTCTATCGTAATTGTAACTTAAAAAAACTTGGAATTGTATTATCTAAATACTTAACTATTCCTTTTGCCAAACAATGACAATAACATTAACAAATATATCCGGATGGAAATAATTACCCGTCATAAAATATCCGATCTGTATAAAACGGTTGGCCTGCCATTTGAGGAGGAACAGGAATTTATCATTTTGAGCATCCCGGATATCCATCCTCAGATCCCTTTTAAATCTCCCGATCTACGGGCAGATTACTTTTCGTTCATCCTGAATAAGGAGGGCTCCGGGATTTATTATCTCGATGATCATACATTTCCGTTCGGTTCCGGATCTATCTATTTCACAAACCCAGGGCATCTTAAAGCCTATGAATTATTTGAGTCAAAAGAAGCGTACATTATCACCCTTACGGAGACCTTTCTGCGTGAATATGTACATTCAGAAATATATAGTGAATTTCCCTTCCTGCTCGCTGAAATAACCCCTCCGAAAGAACTTTCTCAACCGGCATTTGAGGAATTTGAAATTATTTACCATCAGATTTTAACCGAATTTACCAAAGATTCCGAATACAAAAACAAGATCCTGGGGCATCTGTTTTTTGTGTTGCTGTTGAAAATAAAGGAGCAATTCTGGTCTGACTACAATCCTATCGAAGAGGGAAACCGGAATTCACAAATCGTCAAATCATTCAAACAACTTCTGGAAGCTGAATTTCGGGATATGCTGGATGGGGAGTTAAACGATAACAAGGTGCAGGTGCAATATCTGGCAGAAAAACTGAATTTACATCCCAATTATCTCAATTCAGTCATAAAAAGTAAAACCGGCCGTACAGTGAATGACTGGATTTCGGAACGCACCCTCTCAGTAGCCAAATCGCTTTTAATGAGTACTTCATATTCTTCAAAAGAAATTGCCTACAAACTGGGTTTTAGCGAGCCAACCCATTTTAGCCGGTTCTTTAAAAAACACACAAAAATCTCACCGGGAACTTTTAAAAAGTCGATTAAATCCTGATTCTTTGAAATGGGTCATTTCCCGTGTGATTCAGGTCGTCAGATTACACCCTTTATTACAAACCTTTGTGTTGAAAACCTTAAAACGCAAAAAAATGGAACAACAAATGACGATCATATCCCCCTCGACACGAAATGCAATCGGAATGCCTCCTGTTGGATTTGGAACCTATCAGTTATCCGTCGGGCAGGCAGAATCCTCTGTTAAAGAAGCTCTGAAAGCAGGGTACAGACACATTGATTCTGCCGAAGGCTACCAGAATGAAGAGGGGACGGGCAAAGGGATAAAAGCATCCGGTATTCCGAGAAATGAGATTTTTGTTACCACAAAGCTATTTCCCGGATATCAGTCATGGGGAGTATCTGAAAAAAACTACCGGCAAACCATCGAAACACTGAAAAACCAGCTTACCCAGCTGCAGCTCGATTATGTCGATTTATACCTCATTCATGCACCGTTATCAGCCTTCAGGCTTGAGCAGTGGAATGCATTGGTAGAGTTGAAAAGAATGGGATTGGCTAAGCACATTGGTGTATCAAATTACGATGAAAAGCGGATCATGGAGATCCTGGACGCTGGATTGACAAAACCCGAAGCAAATCAGGTTGAATTCCATCCGATTTGTGCTCGTGAGGAATTGACCCGGTTTATGGAGGAACAATCCATTGCACCCATAGCGTACAGCTCACTTGCTCCTCTTTCAACCTGGCGAATGGACGAAGGACAGGGAGGAGATGTGCTTTCCGAAATAAAAAAAGAATGCCAGAACGTAATCAGAGAAATAGCCACAAAACTTGATGTTACAGAGGCTAAACTGTTGTTGCGATGGGGATTGCAGCATGGCTATAGTGTTTTAACCAAAAGCAGTAAACCGGAACGTATCCGTGAAAACTTAAGCGTATTTTATTTCCGGATTCCGGAGGTATACATGGAACGTATCAACCGGTTAAATCAGAACCAGCCAATCGCCTGGGCTGCCAGCGGTATTAATCCAACGGAAACAGCTCCTGTTCTCAATTAAACAACATTCAGCCATGCCTGCTATAACCATTGCAATCGATGAGACAAGCGAAGAAGTTAAGAAACAGCTGATCGAACATCTGACAAAAGAGGCTTCCCGAATAACAGGATACCCTCCTGAGTTCTTTTTTGTTTATGTTCAGGAATATCCACCGGAAAACATTGGTGCTGGGGGAAAAACGGTTAAGGAAATTAAAAATCCGGGATAGAAAATTAAGATTTCAACCTAAATTAATCCGTATCAGCGAGATATGCTTTTATAATAAAGGTCTTGCTGATACGCATTTGTTTATATTACCTTTTTAAGGAGGGGAGAAAGACAAAAGAATTTTTTTACCTTAAAGGAAAAACAATAAAACGAATGAAGAAAAAACGCAAGGCTGATATAAATGAAATATTTAGCGGTAGTGTGGATAATGAATATGACGACTACAGAAGGTTTATATATTCGATACTAAAAAAGGGCATAATCCTTGATTTTTCAGCGTATAAAAATCAACAAATTATATTTCAATCAGGTGGTAATATTTCAGAAAACCTGAACAAAGTTTTGATAACCTTAAAAGACCATGAAAAAATAAAAAATAGTGTATTCGCTTACATTCAATATATTGATCAGGCGGTCTTTTATCTCCACTCTATTAATGAAATTAAAGCAATTGGGGATCTGGATAAATACCTGAAATATTTCGAAAAATATCCGGCTGACCAGCTTGGTGATGAACATGTATTGTTTATTGATAAAGATAAAAAATGGATTATTCTTGTTGATCGCTCCCGTGAAAAGGATGTGTTAACCATAAAATATTTTGGCAAATGAGTATTAATACGTAATTTCTTTACTTTTCATAAACAATAAAAACATTGGTTTTTTGTTAAATATTAACTGCCCTGACTATATTATTAAGCGGGATTTGGTGTATAAAAAATTTTTTTCTGAAGAATTCCGCCACCTTAACTGTAAAAATTACCATTTATCTAATAACTATAAAATTCGGTTCCAATGAAATTATCTGTACGTATAAAAGTTCTATTCCTGGCATTAATTTTTGCATTCACACTATATTCCTGTGATAAAAAGGAAACAGATGAGGTAGATATAACAAACACAGAAGATGTCACCCCTCCGACACCAGATCCAATGACCTGGTCGGTAAAACCCGTGGGCATCAGCAAAACCTCAGTGTCTATGACGGCAACAACAGCCACAGATCCGGGAGGTGTTGAATATTATTTTGAAGCGCTCAGTTCAGGTGGACATAGCAGCGACTGGCAGCCTGAATCTGTATATGTTGACCAGGGCTTAATTGAGGGAAATACCTATGCTTATAAAGTCAGGGCCCGGGATAAATTTGGTAATGAAACGGCTTTTTCCGAAGAAGCAAGCGCAAAAACAGAGGCAGACGTAACCCCCCCGAATCCGGATCCTATGACCTGGGCTGTACAACCAGCTAGCATCGGCGCAACATCCATATCAATGACAGCAACAACCGCTACTGATCCTGGTGGTGTTGAATACTTTTTTGAAGCAATCAGTGCAGGGGGGCATAGCAGTGGCTGGCAAACAGCTCCGGTTTATGTAGATAAAGGTTTAATTGAGGGAAATACATATATCTATAAGGTAAAAGCGCGTGATTTGTCCGGCAATGAGACCGGTTATTCCGAAGAGGCAAGTGCAATAACCAATGCAGGTCGTAAGCCAATTATTACCGGAGATATGCTAAAAGCACGTGGTGAAAATATAAACGGACCTTCCCTTATCAGGGTGCCTGATTGGATCCCTCCTGCACAAAGAGCTGATCCGGATGCGAATTATTATCTCTATTTTGCCAATCATGAAGATTCGTATATCAGAATGGCCTGGGCAGCAAATGTTATGGGACCCTATACAATTTATAAGGACGGGACTGGAGTACTACATCTTAACAGTATTAAAGGCATACACCTTTCAGTACAGGGACATATTGCGTCGCCGGATGTACATGTTGATGAGGACAAAAAACAGATAATAATGTACTACCATGGTGGTTTGAAATGGAATGACTCAATACCAAAACGGGGACAAGGTCAGTATACTGGAGTTGTGACCTCTGAGGACGGGCTTGATTTTAATAATGGTATTGTGGACATGATCATTTGTGAATTTTATGCACGGGTCTTTTCGTATAATGGTGACTTGTA
>JBNKDZ010000554.1:0-19447 GCA_050288525.1 Cyclobacteriaceae bacterium | reverse complement strand
TTTTTTTGTGTCTGAAGCAGGATTTACAGGATTATAGAATAAACAGAATGCTGATCGTTGGAGGATGTGACTATCATTTATTCTTCAGCGATCGAATCCTTGTTCCTTGCTCCTTGTTCCTCCAAATATCAGTGTGAGTCTATTGTGATACTAACCTGACAGCGTCCAAAGACCTGACAGCGTTACTTCTGACACTACTCAACATTTCTTAGTGTTCCAATTTTGACTGAAGCAGGATTTCTGATCATTGAAGAATTTTTATACTATCATTTATCCTTCCACATTCTGTCCTTGCTTCTTGGTCCTTGCTCCTTGTTCCTTAAATATACAAAGATGTAAATATGCCCTGAAATCATTACGAAAATGTATTTTTTTTGAAAGAGAATATTTTGTAAGTACCTGATATATAGCGATTAATATTTTTGGCACAGTTTTTAGTTTGCCTTTTTTACATCAGGTTCTCAAGCAAGAGCTGATCATCCCAGGATTGGGTAATTACGAATGAATTGGAAATAATGATCCGGAAAAAAAGAACAGGATTCGACTTATAAGATGGTAGCAAAAATATTTTTAGGGAGAACATCAGGCTATCTGAAAAGGGTCAGCTATTTCAACGATGTCCCTGGACATTGAAATTCCTGATTTCTATTTTTTACCACTCGTTATCTTTTTTCAGATAACGAGTGGATTGTAAAAAACAGACGATGAATGATCATTTCAACATACATGATATTAAAAATATAATTATCGATATCTAAAAAAAGATAACGAGTACTATGAAAGCAAATACGTTTCACACAAAAATGGCAATGGGGTATTTCAAACCGATATACCCGGTAATAGCAGAGAACATTCTGAAAAAGTGTCCGCGAAAGAGGGGTATATGTGTCGACATCGGGTGTGGCTCGGGGGTGCTTGGTCTGGAGATTGCGAAGATCTCCCGGTTCGACATCATAAACATCGATCCTGATGAAGAATTTGTTCGACTCGCCCTGGCATATGCCGGAGAACAACAAATGTCACATCGAGTGATAGTGAAAAAAGGATGGGCAGAACAGATTCCTCTTGGTTCAAACTCGGTTGATCTAGTCGTAAGCAGGGGATCGGTCTATTTCTGGGATGATAAGGTAAAGGGTTTGCAGGAGATATACCGGGTGCTAAAGCCGGGAGGTTTTGCTTATATCGGCGGAGGTATGGGAAGCGCATCTCTGGGGAAGTCAATACATCTCGAACTGCAGCATGATAAAAAATGGAATATGCACAAAAACACACGGTTTCGGAATAACCTGCCGATTCATCACAAGCAATGGATGCGACAAACAGGAATCGAAAACTGGAGTATGGAATCAAGCCAGGAAGGCACATGGATCTTAATAACTAAATAAAAATAACGTATGAGAAGATTTAAGCAAATTGGAATCGTCGGGACAGGTCCGGGACATCCGGATTTCCTGACAAAACGGGCACTCGATTATATGAGGCAGGCAGATATAATTGTATACGATTGCCTTGTTGATGAAATTATTTTTGAGGTAGTCCCGGAGAATATACCCTTGGAAAGGATCGAAAAAAAGTTCAGGATTGGCAATGGCATGGACATTTTTGAACAGGAGATCTTAACAAAAGTTTTGGATTATGCCAGACAGGGCAAACAGGTTGTTCGAATAAAGCCGGGAGATTCTTTAAACTATAACTCAGGAGGTATGGAAAATGACTTTTTTGAATACCACGGGTTTGACGTGGAGCTGGTTCCCGGAATTCCGACACATCTGGCTGCAGCAAACATGTACAAACTGAACCTTACAGAGATACATCAGAGTAATGCCTGTATAACATGTATCCTTGACAGCGAGACGAAACAAAAAGAGCAGATAAGCAGGATTGCCCGATTGATTAAAGAGCAAGGGACACCTGCTTGTGTGTATCCTATGTCGTTGGAAAATGTATCATGGTTTGTCAGACTTTTGAAGGAACATCGGGTACCAGACTACACACCCGTGGCCGTTTGTGGAGATGTATCTCTTGATACGGGATGTCTGTTTAAGACCACCCTGGGTGAATGTGTGGATGTACTGGAAATTGTCCACAACGAAAACAGGTTGCCCGGCCATTTCATAATAATTGTTGGCCGGTATATCCTTGAATCCTATGTAACATTTAAAACCGAACAAGAAAAAGCAATTGCATTATGAAAAATATAAAAAGAAAATATTTTATGATCGTAGCCTGTATAATGGGACTATACCCGACATTACAGGCACAGGAAGAAGCAAAAGAAGATACCGTTTGTATGAAGTTTACGCTCGGGGAAGTTGTAATCCGGACAGATAAAATTGAGCAGATCGGAACGGTGACTACAGCAGAAAGCATTGATCAAACTGAAAAGGAAAACATTGCTGAAGCGTTGAATCTTATCCCGGGGGTGGTAAATGCACAAGGAGCAAAAGAGGATATGATATATGTCAGAGGGTTTAATTTGCGTCAGGTGCCTGTGTATCTTGATGGCATCCCGATAGCTTTGCCCTACGATGGTTTTTTTGATCTGGATATGATGTTGGCGAATTCTGTGTCGGAGATTTCCGTTGTTTCCGGAACGGATGCCATACTGTATGGCCCAAATGCACTTGGAGGAGCCATAAATATCATTTCTTCAAGACCGGAAAACGGTTTGTCCGGATACGTTAAGGCTGGGACGTTTACAAATGGCAAATACAATGCTGCAACATCCATTGGCTATGCAACTCAAAAATTCTATACCCTGATGACCTTTTCATCAATTCAGCGAAATAATTATCGTTTGTCTGATGATTATGAGCCATTGTCTTCCCTTGAAGATGGCGGAGATCTGGATAACTCGTATAAAAAGAACTGTCAGCTGGATGCGAAGTTTGTGTATACGCCTTCCGAAGGAAATGAATATGCGGTTGCCTATGTCGGTAACTGGGGTGAAAAAGGCATTCCGCCATACCTGGGAACAAATGGTACTGCCCGGTTCTGGCAATTTCCTCAGTACGACAAATACAGCATCTATTTTCTCTCGAAGACACAGTTTTCAGATAACACTTCTTTAAAAACCAGATTGTATTACGACAAATTTGATGATAACCTGAAAAGCTTTGACGATTCAACGTATTCGACCATGCATAAAAAATATGCATTCAGTTCCTATTACGATGACTATAATCTGGGGGGCATCGCAACCTGTTCTTTCGTTCAAAATGGAAACAGCTTTAATGCGGATTTTCAGTACCGTCAGGAAAATCATAAAGAGTTTAATGAAGGTGAACCTGCCATTGAAATGGCGGATCAGAGCCTGACTCTGAGTCTGGTAGATAACTATTATATTCGTAGCTGGGTGATTAGCGGAGGGGTCAGCGTTCAAAATATGAGGAGCATAAAGGCAGAATTTATCAGCGAAGATGCTGTACGCACCAATTTTCCGGATAACAGCACCACGACCTATAACGGTGAATTGGGGGTGCAATTTCTGGGGAAATCCGGCAATGTACGGCTGGGAGTAGCATATAAGACCCGGTTTCCGACAATGAAGGACCGGTATTCGCAACGTTTTGGCAGAAGTCTGCCCAATCCGGATCTGAAAGAAGAATATGCCTTGAATTACTCCCTGGGTTATGAAGGGAATATTACAAAAAAACTGGTGGTGAATGCCGGAGTATATATTAGCAGTCTTGAAGATGCTATATCGGAAGTATATGGTATTGATTCTTCAAATCCTTCGGTATATCAACTTCAAAATACGGCAAAGGCAGAATATTATAGCGCTGATGTATCAATAGCGTATAGTATTTTTAAATCGCTGACCCTACAGACAAATTATGCCTATGCTGAGCGGAAGAATATTTCATCTCCTGATGTTGTATTTACATATGTACCGGCACATACGTTTCAGGGGGCAGCGGTTTACAGGTTCAGAAAGTATTCTTATGTAAATCTGAATTTTGAGAATTATTCCAGCCGGTATGTTACCAGTGACGGCAGAAAGATTGATGGTTACGCACTGTTGAATATCAAAGGCGCTTTGGCTGTACTTAAGGATGATGTCGTGCTGGAAGCTGGGATTAATAATATTTTTGACAAAGATTACCAGATATCGGAAGGCTATCCGATGCCCGGAAGAAGCATGTTTGTGTCAGCAACATACCGTTTCTAATTCTGATCAAAATGGAACAATTGCTATTTGTAAAGGAAGATTGTCTTGACGATAATATCCTGTTTATCCTTGAGGACAAAAAAGGAGTCAGGCGGATGATGATCGGCAATTCGTATAAATCGTTTTGTTTCAAACCCGGAATGATCGTACAGGTAGTGATGCGTCGAAGAGGGTGTGCAGGAGAACAAATAACAGAGCTTTTGCATCCCGTGTATAAAACCGGTTCATCGTATCTTTTCAAAATCCTTGATTTGAAGATGCTGAATATGAATGATTCTGTAATCCATTTTCTTATCGTTACGGATGAATATGACAATACGTACAGGATTAAAGTCCGCAGGATATCCGATTATAAAGGGAAAGACCATATCTGGTGTACTCTGAAAGAACAAAACAAAGGGAAACTTATTTTTGAAATAGACCCCCGGGGAAAAAGTGTAGTGCAATGTCCGTCCTCCTGATCAATTAAAAAATCCACCGGATACAGATTCCGGATACTTAAAAACAAATTGTAAATGAACATGTTACATAAAAAAACAACAGAAGTATTTATTCTTTTAGCTGTTCTGCTTGGTTGCCGGCCGGAAACATCTGAAAATGCAGAAGGCAAAAGGAGAATAACAGATATGTCAGGGCGTGCGGTTGTTGTGCCAGCGATTATTGACAGAGTTTTTTGTGCTGATATGACGACTACCATTTTGCTGTATTCACTAAGCCCCGAAGTATTGATCGGAACAAATGATAAACCGGATGCAGAAAACAAAAAGTATGTTACCGAAGCATTTTATAACCTTCCTGCTCTGGGACGCATTTTTACGGGAAGATCTGGTATTAACGAAGAAGAGCTTATTCGCCTGAAGCCGGATATCTTATTGTGCCCTGTATTTCGATTCTCGGGAAAAACGGATTTGGAAGATTTTGAAAGGACAGCCCGACGGATTGGTATACCTGCCGTGATGGTCAATTTGGAGATGGAAAACCTTGGAGACACCTATTTGTTTCTGGGGAAGCTTTTGGGCGTAAAAGACAAATCAGAACAGTTGTCTGCATATTGTGATCGAACCCTGCAACTTGCTTCAAAAGCAAAAAAGAAAATTAACAGTTCGGTACGCTTTTACATAGCGGAGGGAGATAACGGATTGTTTACGGTACCAGCAGGGTCGGCACATTCACAAATACTGGACATGCTTGGGATAATAAATTGTGCTGATGTTGATGAAAGTTATGGGTATTCGGACATACAAATAAATATGGAACAGCTTATCTGCTGGAATCCTCAGTATGTATTATTAAGCAACAGAGGAGGAACAATAAATAAAAATTCTCTGTTAAAAGACAGATCCTGGAAAGTGCTTGATGCAGTTAAAAACGGAAGGATAATCTCTGTTCCGGACAAGCCCTTTAACTGGATCGGAAGGCCTCCGGGGATAAACCGTCTTATTGGGATTTATTGGCTGGCTCATCTGATGGATCCTGGTTTGTTGGAGCAGGATATCATTGAGGAGGCGATCGATTTTTACGAAATGTTCTATCATGTGGAACTGGAACCGACCGATCTTGAAATGATACTTAAATGAACAGGAGGGTGATATGAGATATACATTTTCATATAGAAATATCTTTCGGATTGCGATTTTTCTCCTGTGTTGTTCATGTGAATATTCACGACCGGACATGGAAAAGCAGGGGACCGTTTTTACAGATATGGCAGACAGAGATGTACTGATCCCTGATTCGGTCGGCCGAATTGTTTCCAATGGCCCTCCGGGAACGTTAATACTTTATACCCTGGATGAGGATATCCTGATAGCCAGGAATTATAAAGCATCCGGAGCCGAAACCGCTTTTTGTACAAAGAGGTACTGCAGTTTGCCTCAAATCGGGAGATGGTATCAAACCAGGGGCTCAAGAAATGTAGAAATGCTGATACAGCTATATCCCGATGTCCTGATTTCATGTGGCAATATTGAAAGGTCGACGGTTGAATTTGCGAATAAAGAGCAACGATATCTTGGCATCCCTGTTTTATTGTTCAGTACGAAGTTTCAGGATTTGACCAGGACTTACGAGAAATTAGGGGAACTTCTGGGTAAGCAGAAAAAAGCCAGCGAAATAAACAGATTCATCAACAAGTACCTGGTGACGGTAATAAATCATTCAGACAGTATTCCTGAAAAAGAGAAACCATCAGTATATCTGGCCATCGGAGACAACGGACTTACTACTTCATCCAGGGGAAGCATTCATGCACAGGTACTTGATCTGGCAGGAGCGAAAAATGTTGCAGAGCTCGAACATTTAACCGGACATGCGGAAGTCAACATCGAACAGGTACTTAACTGGGATCCGGATGTTATCCTGGCGTGTGGTTGGGGGAGTGTTTCATCGTATGAATTAAGAAAGAATCTTTTGGGAAATACATTGTGGTCAGGTATTAAAGCAGTTCAGAACGAGTTTATTTTTCCGGTGCCGATGAAACCATATTGCTGGATTGACCTGCCTCCCAGCATCAATCAGATCATAGGGGTTATCTGGCTTTCTTCCATCTTATATCCTGAATGGTTCCCGTTTGATCTGAATGACGTGACCAGGGAGTTTTACGACATCTTTTATCACTATAATGCCAGTCCTGATGAAATAGAGATGCTTTTAGGAATGGAAGATTGACATAATTGAATTTTTGTATAGACAGGACATTGGTGCGAAATGTAGGATTGTCACGGTTCGTAACCACACGAAAAAGCCGTTTAAAGCACCCGTATAGTGTGCCTTAAACGGCTTTTCAGAACCAAACAGATTGTTTATACAAGGTCCATTTGTGCTTCTGTGATATCGATATTATGGAATACTTTCTGGACGTCATCATTGTCCTCAAGTACTTCAATGAGTTTCATTACTTTTTGAAAGGCTTCATCATCGAGGGCTACCAGGGTGTTGGGTATCCGTTGCAGTTCGGCACTTTCAGGTTCTATGTTCATGGATTCGAGTTTCTTTTGTACTGCGCCAAAATCACCCATTTCACATGTTACACTAAGATATCCGTCTTCGGACTCGACATCTTCAGCGCCGGCATCGATCATTTCAAGTGTGAATTCTTCTTCATCAATACCATCACTGACAGGGATGCTAAAAACACCTTTCCGGTTGAAAATGAATTCAAGGGATCCGTTTGTGCCGAGGTTCCCTCCGTATTTTGAAAAGGCCGCCCGGACACTGGATACTGTTCTGTTGGTATTGTCTGTCAGACCTTCGACAAAAACAGCTACTCCGTGACTGGCATAACCTTCGTAGGTTGTTTCCTGGTAGGAAGTGGCATCCGCGCCTGTTGCTTTTTTTATCGCCCTTTCGATGTTATCCTTGGGCATGTTATTTCCTTTGGCATTTGTGATGGCGAGCCTTAATCGCGGGTTTGCATCCGGATCTCCCCCTCCTTCACGTGCTGCAATGGATATCTCTTTGATTAGCTTTGTGAATATTTTGCCTCTTTTTGCGTCAATCGCACCTTTTTTTCGTTTTATCGTTGACCATTTACTATGTCCAGACATACTGTTTATTATTTTTTTCCCGGGTGCAAAATTATAATTTTTGTTAAAATTATAAACGTATAATGCCTGATTAATTCATCAGTTTGCCTCTGAAAATCGCAATATCTGTTTTCAGATGTAGATGTTTGTATAAAATATTCAGCACTACGCCGGATATTGTTAGTAACATTCCACCTATTACAAGCCAGTTAAATTGTTCATCGAAGAACAAATATCCAAAGATCAACGCATATACGATCCCGAGATATCGCAGGCTGGCAACTTTGGAAATCTCTTCGGTTTGAAAGGATTTTGTCATGAAATACTGTGCGATTTGAGTCAAAACGCCAATCATGATTAAAATGGTCCAATCCCAGCCGGTCGGTGCTATCCAGTCAAATACGGAGATGATACCAGTGATGGGGAGGGTAACCAATGGAAAATAAAAGATGATCACCATGGGATGTTCGCGCGTGTTGATCTTTCGGATGCAGTTAAATGCCACGCCGGTGGAAACAGAAGCCAGGATCCCGAGAAGGATATACCAATAGGAAATCCTGGTGTCAAAGCCTTTAATCAGCAGAATGCCGGCAAAGGAGACAAGAAAAAACACCCATTGGAGGGGCTTAACGGTTTCTTTAACGAAAAATATCCCGATAATGGAGGCAAAGACCGGTGACAGGAACAAAATAGTGGTTGCGGAGGCTAATGGGATTTCCTGAATAAGATAGAAATATAAGATCAGGGATATCGCTCCCGAGACACCTCGCAGGATAAGGAGTTTTTTATTGGTTCCCCAGATATTTATCCGGGCACTTTTCAGCAGTACTATGCTGATGAGAAATGCGACGACAGATCTGAAAAACACAATTTCCACAGCCGGAATATGGGGAAGAAGCTTTACGGCCACGTTCATCAGGGAAAAGAAAAAGGTGGCCAATAGCATGTATAATACACCTTTATTCATAATACAACACCCCTGACCGCGGGCTGTAATGGTTTTAAAATCATAAAATCAGTTCGTTAACAGGTTTTCTTTTTCTGGGGCTGAATGTTCTTTTTTTGTTGTTTTCGTCCAGCACCTCCGGATCTCCCAGATATCCGATCGCTAAAACTGCAAAGGTCTCATATTCGGGGCCAATTCCCAGGTTTTTATGGATTTTGTCCTGATCATAGCCTCCCATTTGATGGACATACAGGTTGTCTTCCGTAGCCTGAAGGCTAAGACAGGCAATAGCCTGCCCCAGGTCATAGGCATAATGACGGTTGGGCTTGTCTTTGTATTCAAATTGTTTTTTTGCGACAGCAAGTAGAAGTACCGGAGCTGTTTTAGCCCAGATTTTATTGCCTTCTACAAGTGAATCATATAATAAATCATAGTTTTCCGAGACACCTTTAATTCCATATTTGAACCTCCATGGTTGCTCATTCATTGAAGAAGGAGCCCATGAGGCAGCTTCAATAAGCTTCAGGATCTGGTCTTCTTCGGGGATTTCAGGAGCAAAAGACAGCGGGCTCCACCGGTTTGCGATAAGGCCTGATACCGGATATTTCGTTTCGGCTTTTTTGTTCATATCATGCATTCGATTGTTTGTATTATTAAAACCCATATCATTCGATATTGTTAAATTGGAGCACAAATCATAAAAGGATTGAGGTAATTTACAAGTGGTTACTCACAATTACACCGTCCTTTATCTCCAGTGTCCTGTCAGCCATTTTAGCGAGTTCCTGATTGTGTGTTACGATGACGAAGGTCTGATCCAACTCTTTACGGAGCCGGAAAAACAGTTCGTGCAGTTCATTGGCATTTTTTGAATCGAGATTGCCACTGGGTTCGTCGGCAAAAACGATTTCAGGATTATTGATAAGGGCCCTTGCCACGGCTACCCGCTGCTGTTCACCTCCGGAGAGCTCAGAAGGCTTGTTGTTGGATCTGTCTGTGAGACGAAGCATTTTCATGAGTTCAAGTGCTTTGCTTTCGACTTCTGACTGAGATTTTTTACTCATGTATCCGGGGATACAGATGTTTTCAAAAGCACTGAATTCGGGTAGTAAATTATGGAACTGGAAGACAAAACCGATGTTGAGATTGCGGAATCGGGCGAGTTGGGCATTGTTTTGCTTAAAGATACTGTGGTTATCGAAAAACACCTCACCTCTGTCGGGCTTATCGAGGGTTCCCAGGATGTGAAGCAGGGTGCTCTTTCCTGCCCCGGAAGCACCGACAATGGATACCACCTCCCCTTTATCAATGCTGATATCAATTCCCTTCAGTACCTGAAGTTCGTTAAAGGATTTCGTGATATTTTTCCCTTCTAATATCATTTTATCAACATAGATCAACCAGATTATTTGGCAAACATAAGAAAAACAATTCATGTTTATCTACTATTGAAGAAAAACATCTTTCCCGTGATATGATTTTATACAGAATTATTTCTTAAGGTAAAAGACATTAAACTTTTGATATTATTATTTGTTTTTATGCATATATTACAGATTAATGATTTTCAATACCACAACTTATTTAACGTTACGGAATCATTATTTTAAATAAAAAAACCGTTTTATGAACATACACGAATATCAGGCGAAAAACTTATTAAGCAATTATGGTGTTGACGTACAATCCGGTATTGTTGCCGATACACCCAGTAAAGCAGTCGATGCTGCTAAAAAGATCAAAAGAGAGACCGGGACAAGCTGTTATGTTATTAAAGCGCAGATCCATGCCGGAGGAAGAGGTAAAGGAGGTGGTGTGAAAGTTGCCAATAGTTTGCCTGAGGTGGCATCCGTTGCAAAAAAGCTTATAGGCATGCAACTGGTAACGCACCAGACCGGCCCGGAAGGAAAAAAAGTCCGGAAAGTACTGGTTGCCGAAGATGTTTATTATTCAGGGGAATCAAAACCGAAGGAATATTATATCAGTATACTTCTTGACAGAACCAGGAGGCGAAATGTAATAATGGCGTCGACGGAAGGAGGTGTGGATATTGAGGAAGTAGCAGCAAACACTCCTGAAAAAATCATTAAGGAGTGGATCAATCCTTGTATCCGGCTCAAGCCATTTCAGGCACGCAAAATAGCTTTCGCCCTTGGTTTTAAAGGAAAAGCCTTAAAAAATGCCGTGAATTTCATTATGAATCTGTATCAGGCATATGTGGATACGGATGCTTCCCTGATAGAGATCAATCCTTTACTAAGAACATCTGATGACCGGGTGCTGGCCGTTGATGCCAAGATCAATTTTGATGATAATGCTATTTACAAACATCCGGATATTGAAGAGATGCGCGATATCTCTGAGGAAGATCCTTTTGAAGTTGAAGCAGGTGAGTCGGACCTGAATTATGTAAAGCTGGATGGTAATGTGGGGTGTATGGTGAATGGCGCCGGACTGGCTATGGCTACGATGGATATTATCAAACTATCCGGAGGTGAGCCGGCAAATTTTCTGGATGTCGGTGGCGGGGCAAATGCGCGAACCGTTGAGACAGGATTCCGGATTATTATGAAAGATTCAAATGTTAAAGCGATCCTGATCAATGTTTTTGGAGGTATCGTGCGCTGTGACAGGGTTGCAATGGGCGTTGTGGAGGCTTATAAAAATATCGGAAATATTGATATCCCGATCATTGTGCGATTACAGGGAACCAATGCCGAAGAAGGTGCTCAGATAATTGACAACAGCGGACTGAAGGTGCGATCAGCCGTGTTATTGAAAGATGCTGCCGAAATAGTCAAGGAGGTTCTTTCCTGATGTTGAAATAACTTTAAGGCACCCGATATTGTCGTAACGGTATTCAGGGATGGTCAATGAACCAGAAATATAAAAATGGGAATTGTAAACGATTTCCGTGATTATTTTGTTATATTGATGTGTAGTTTTACATAATTTAACAATCAAAAAATAATCACATCTCCATTGAAGGTAAGATCTTCCAAACAACAACCAAATGCCCGGAACAGATTTTTAATGGAAATAGGGCAAATTGATTTTCTGCAAAAAGGAAGTCTGAGGAATTCACTGAACTTTATTGTTGAGAAACTCGCTGTTACGCTTGATGTATCAATGACAAACATTTGGTTGTACCGTGAAGGCCAGGCGTATATGGAAGTAATTACCGGGTATGATACCAATACCACTGAGCATTCCGGCGGAGGTACGGTAGTTCAGATAAGCGATGCGCCTGCTTTTTTAAAAAACATTAGTGAAAAACCGGTAATAGCCACAAATGAACTGAGTTATGAAAATGCGTCGGAGCTTGATGCATATTATCAGGAGCATGATATCCATGCAATAATACACGCACCAATACGAAGAGAAGGGAAAGTTGTTGCGATCCTTTCCTGTGAAAACACAGAATCCAGATTATGGAGTACAGACGATATCTATGTGATGGCAATCACAGCACAACATGTTGTAAATGTTATGATGTTGTATGATAACCAGTCCATCAGTGATGAACTTGAGCAAACGCGGAATATTCTAGGAATTGCGATAAACAGTGCTGTAATCGGGACCTGGATTTGGAATGTCAATACCGGGATTATAACCTTTAACCACCGATGGATGACAAAACTGGGATTTGAAAATGAATTATCTTTATCCTATCAGCATTGGAAAGACAGAATACATCCTGTTGATAAAAATCAGCTGATAAAAGAAATTGATGCATGTCTGGAGGGTATGGACGATTTGCTGGAGGCAGAATACCGGTTTATGACAGGGGAGGGGTATTGGCGATGGATTTTGTTACGGGGGAAAGTAATTAAAAGGGATGCATCGAACAGGCCATCGTTTTTGTCCGGGATCCAATCCGACATTACCGATAAGAAAGAAGGGCAAAAGAAGATCCGTGAATTTACTAATACGTACAGGATGTTGTTTAAGGAAGCCCCGGATCCTTTATGGGTACACGATCTGGAGACAAGACGTTTTCTTATGGTAAATGAAGCCACAACTTTTTATTACGGGTATACCGATGATGAATTCATGAAGATGACCCTGGATGATCTGAACGGGAAAAGTGATATGATCACTTCAAAAGAACATGATCTTGCAAACAATTACTCCGGAATAGCCCGGCATTTTAAGAAGGATGGGAGCGAATTGTTTATGGAGATTAAAACACAATTGATCTCATTCGATGATCATAAAGCCTGTCTGGTCCATGCAAAAGACGTTACGCAAAAGTTAAAATATCAACTGGAAA
The DNA here is from genome assembly GCA_050288525.1 of Cyclobacteriaceae bacterium. Taxonomy (GTDB): domain Bacteria; phylum Bacteroidota; class Bacteroidia; order Cytophagales; family Cyclobacteriaceae; genus JBNKDZ01. The sequence continues at coordinate 6,533 of JBNKDZ010000554.1, read as the reverse complement.
TCATAAAAAATGAAAATTTGTTCAGGAGCCTCTTTGAAAACTCGCCCTTAAGCATATCCCTGTATGATAACAATTACACTATTTTAAGTGTAAACAGAGCCTTTGAAGAGCTTTTTAAATACACGGTTGAAGACCTGAATAGCTTTGAGTCCGAACGTATGCTGATCCCGAGAGGTTTGGAGTCAGAAGAGACGGAAATTGCCCATAAGGTTCTTCAGGGGAATTTTTTGCGTATGCAGACAAAACGTATAACACGTGACAATGAGCTTATTGATGTGTTGATATTTGGCGTGCCCATCAAAGTTAATGATGAGGTTAAATTCTATTTTAAAATATACTTTGATGTTACCTACATTAACAAGATGCAGCATAAAATGAATGCATTAAACAATGAACTGGAAACATTGATGTATAAGGCATCACATAACCTGAAAGGGCCGTTGGCAACCATTAAAGGGTTGTTAAACCTGATTAAAAATGACCGGGAGTTTAATCTGAACCTGTATCTCGATTATCTGAAGAGCAGTACGGATCTGCTTGAAGATACACTAAAAGAACTTCTGGATATTTCCTACATCCATACCAACGCACCCATTATCACATCTTTTCCCATGAAAAGTGTTTTATTGGCGTTGAAGTCTGATTTTCAGGAACAGCTCAGGGAGCGGAATGTAAACCTGCAATTTGAAGGCGACATTTTGTCCATGGTCATGAGCGACCGGGATATTGTACAATCATCCCTGAGGCATCTTATTGACAATTCAATTAAATATTCCCATAACACCCTGACCCCTTCCATTATCGTTCGGGTGAAAGTGACAGATGTTCAAATATTAATTACAGTTGAAGACAATGGGGAGGGTATCAACAGGGATTATTTAGAGAGAATCTTTAATATGTTTTACCGGGCTAATGAAAAATCTGTAGGTAGTGGTCTGGGATTGTATTTTGTAAAGAAAAGTATCGAACGTATCGGAGGGAATATTGAAGTACACAGTGAAGTAAATGATAAAACGATATTTAAAATTATTTTGAATAACAGGTTCTGGCGCACCCGAACAGAGAAATTTATTAATCAAATAGGATAGGAGAAAGGAACAAGGAGCAAGGAGCAAGGATAGCGAAGTGACCATTGGCAAAGGACTAAGTTTTGTTCAGGTATGTGAATTCAGCTGAATAATCATTCAGTAATTCTGTTTCATTCAATAGGGTAGAAGGATCGGATAGCAAAGCACACTGGATTAGGCAGTAATTTTCTCTTGTTAAATAATTTTTTTGCCGGATTCTTTTTAAAACAATTTCAGATACGACATATTTGCAGGATTATTTTTGCACCCGTAGTTCAACTGGATAGAATACCGGATTTCGGCTCCGGGGGTTGAGGGTTCGAATCCTTCCGGGTGTACAGGTTAGAAGCCTTCCAAAATTTTGGGAGGCTTTTTTGTGACTTCGCTTACTTCTGTAAGGCAGATCCTGGATCAACCAAAAACTGGGTGGGTGGAAAAATCTAAGCATAAATTTTTGACAATCTAAAAAGGAAGAAATAAACACTACATGTCTCCGTTACATACCCTTAATTTGTCTGCACAATCAACCTGACAGGTCTATGGACGCTGTCAGGAAATCTTCAGAAACTAAATCGCTTTGCGTGCTCTTTGCCCTTAGCCATACGTTTGGAGATACAATTTATTTTTCTATACCCTATTGATTTACAGGCTGATCCATATGGATATGATCTATTTCAGGGCCTTACTTTTCAGGCTAATTATTTCTTTCAATTCTTCAATTCGTTCGTCTTTTTCCTTCAGGATTTCCAGAATGCTTTTTCCGTACGGAGCTATTGGTTCATTAAACAGATTTCCTGTATCTTCTTTGATCATGTTACCTTTACCGGTAAGCAACCATTCGGCACTTATTTCAGGAAATGTGCTTACTGTTTTATTCAAAACTGTATAACCAGGATTGCATGTCTTGGCCAGGATATTCCTGAGAGTTGTATGTGCAACGCCGATCTCACGGGAAAATGAATTGACGTTGAGATTTAAATGCCGGATCAATATCCTGAACCTGTCTCCTATATCCATAAAATAATTTAGTTATACTAAAATAATTCTAAATAAATACTAAATTATTTTATTTTACAACTATTAATAGTATTTTTATGCTAAATTTAATCATCAAACATCTGTTCTATGCGTGTTAATACCGGCGTAGAATTATATTAACATTATTTTTTAAATAAATGAGGACACATGAAAGAGCATCAGGACATCACCAATGAGGTTTTACTTATTAAAGCGCTTATCCGACAGGATTTTTTATATCATCGATATAAGAATGCTTTAAGGAAATTAGGGATTGAAGTATATGGCCATCAACTTGAGTTACTTGATTCAATTGCTTATCTGATGAAGCTTAATCATAACGATTCCGATTTATGGAGGGACCTATATATAAATTTTATGTTTACAGAGATCCCCGGAGAGCAAGAAGAGAAAGGAATCCGGTCAGTAATTGATCAATGTTATAAAACATTATCCGAATATGCCGTAAATCGGCTTGATAAAGGACATATTTAAAAAATAGTGATGAAAATTCACAGACAGTTTAACTTTATTCTTTGAATGTTACTATTACAAAATCCAGGATACGTTTCGTATTTCAAAGTTCAGAACATCTTTTTTAAAATATTAAAATACGGATGTAGGGAAAATAATATCCATCCTGTTACATGATAAAATTTGTTATTGTGCACATGCAAATCTAAGTAATTATTTATTCTCCTAATTATCTGTCATCACATGGTATGATGGAAGGGAATATAATGGATTACAATTGACTATCAAAAATTTTATAAACTCAATTAGCATTTATTATGTTTAAATTAGAAAAAGTTAAAAAACAACTCGCCCTATTTATTGCATTTATTGCATTGATCCAATTTTACGGATGTACTGAAGAGGAAGTAGAAAAAGAAGAAAAATTATATCAGATGGAATTGAAGTATGATACTTCTTCCGGTGATGTAGCAGTCGAACCAGCATTGGAACAATATCCTGAAAACACGATGGTCCGGCTCTCGGCGAGCCCGAAAGATGGATATGACTTTCTTGGCTGGAAGTCTGATAATGTTATCATATCCGAAAATCAGGAGATCTCCATAAAAATGAGTGACAATATTGGTGTGGTTGCATATTTTGAATCGAAAACAATCCAATCAATAGGTGAAAAGTTTTATGTAATTGCCTCCGGTGAATTAAGAAAAGGAGACGTTGAAATATCGCCTGATAAATTTGTCTACAGTTATGGTGAGACCGTAACTGTTACAGCTACTCCGAAAGAAGGATATAAATTCATAGGCTGGATATCCAATGATGTTATCATTTCTACTGAGCAGACAATGACATTTAATGTTGTTGAAAACACTGAAATTAATGCATTATTTGATGTAGAATCATCTGCTTCTGATGAGACATATGCTCTTAAGGTTTCCTGTAATTCCGACCAGGGTGTAGTTACGGTCTATCCTGAAAAGGATGTATACAATGAGAATGAAACAGTTACAATATCAGCTACTCCGAAGGAAGGTTACGTATTTAAGGAATGGAAGGGTATATCCGGTGCTTCGAACATTTTTGATAAAATTCAGGAGGATCAGGAATCGACTGGTGCATCGGAAATGATAATGGTTAAAATGACAAATGATTTTGATATAACAGCCATTTTTGAGAAAGTGGGAAATGTAAGTGTAACCACATCAGATATTATTTTTGATTTTAAAGGATCCTATGATGAAGCAACCGGAAACTGGACATTCTCTGCTTTTATGAAGGATGATTCAAAAACGTTGAAAGATGATGATCAATATATATCAGATGCTACTATAAAAATCAATGATGAATACATGTTAAGTGGTGTGGCATTTAATAATCCGAGATTTGAAGGGAATTACTATTACCTGGTAATGGAATATTTAGGTCCTGATGAGGTTTTGAATATGTCTGTGAAGAAAGGAGATATTGACTTTAATAAAGTAATAAAAACGCCTTCCTTCTTTACAGATGATCGAAATCTTGAGGTTCGGATCAAGGATACTGACGTAATTATAGACTGGCAAAAACTGGATTGTAACTCATACCAGGTTAACAATTCTGTGGAACAGACCGGGAGAGGTTATTCAGCCAAATTTTTATCACCGCCAATGTCAGAAAATCATTTTGAGACATCTTTGTCAGCGCTATTAGCAAATAGTTCAAATATTACAAATCCTGAAAAAGTAGGCGTGTGGGTAGTTCCTATGAATATATATAATCAATTGGATGGATTTCATGGAAAAAGTACAATACATCTGAATGGTAAAAAAAGTGATGTGCGGATTTGGAACCGTCGTTAGATATAAGATAATATTAAAGAGGTTGTTTTTACAGCCTCTTTAATTTGTTTTCCAATTGAGATGTCAGGTTTAATACCGGATATTTAACTTCGCAGAATGAAATTACTAAAAATGCAGGAAATTTTTACCCGGATGTAGGGAACGTATTATCCATCCTGTCATACAATAAAATTGGTGATTTTAAACATCAGACAGTATTCACAACTTTTCTATCCAATTAATTATTTACTAAATCAATAATAATCCAGCTAACACAATGTATATACTCAAAAAAATCAAAAAACAACTTGCACTGATAATCCCAGTCATTGCCATAATCCTGATAAACGGATGTAATAAGGAGGAAGCAGAAAAGGATGAAAATTCGTATAAAGTAGCACTGGAATACGACACATCTTCGGGAGATGTAGCTGTAGATCCGGTAATGGAACAATATCCTGAAAACACACGGATCACCTTTACGGCTACTCCCAAAGCAGGATACAAATTTATGGGGTGGAAATCAAATGGTGTTATAATATCAACCGAAGCAGAAATATCCATGAATGTGGATTCAAATGTTAATGTGGTTGCTTATTTTGAATCAGACGCTTCTGCTACAGGAGATGCGTATGTGTTGAATGTCAGTTATGATGATGAAAAAGGGGATATAGTAATCTCCCCCGATAAGTTTACCTATGAAGAAGGTGAATCAGTTACCATCACTGCTACCCCAAAGGACGGGTATAAATTTAAAGAATGGCAAGGGATGTCCGGCACGTCGAATGTGTTAAAAATTGACATTACAGGTGATGAAAATATTAAAGCCATATTTGAGGAAGCCGGAAATTCGAATGAAACGACATCAGATATTATTTTTAATTTTGAGGGATTTTATGACGAAGAAGACGGTTTTTGGAAATTCACCGCTAGTCTTGAGGATGACTCGAGAACATTCAATGAAAAGCAAATAACAAAAGCTGTTATCAAAATAAATGATGTACAAATGGATATGGAAGGGGCTCGTAATCATCCGGAATCTGAAGGTGAATACTATAATATGGAAGTAAAAAATTTAGGTCCTGATGAAGTTTTGAATATTTCTGTGAAGTACGAAGATATTTACTTTACGAAAACCATTAAAACACCACCCTACTTCACAGAAAAGAGAAGTTTTGATGTCGTTATCGAGGATCAGAAAGTGATTTTTGACTGGCAGGCATTGGATTGTAACGGATATTTGGTTTTCAGGTCTGTCGAACAGGATGAGAGTACCACATCTGAACAGCTGACGATCTCTCCGATTTCTGGAAATCATTATGAGGCATCCAGGTACTCAGTTTTTAATAGTAATATAGCAATTTATCCCTCTCCCGACAGATTAAATGTGTGGGTAATCCCGGTTAATTTTGATGTGCAAATGGATGGATTTCATGAAGGCAGTAGTATAAAGCTGGAAGGTAAAAAAAGTAATGTTATGTATTGGGATCTTCTTTAGGGTCTTAATACTGAACATTTCCCTTCGAAGGGAAAGAATTATCCATTCTGTCAGACAGAAAAGTTTGATAATTTGAAATACTGACCGTATTTATTATCGGATTGTCACTTAATAAATAAAATCAATCAAGGTCTAACGAACAACACAATGTATAAACAAGAAAAAATCAAAAAACAACTTACTCTGGTGATCATGGCTATTGCCTTTATACTGATGTACGGATGTAATAAGGAGGAAGCAGAAAAGGATGAAAAATCGTATGAGGTAGAACTGGAATACGACACATCTTCGGGAGAGGTAACAGTGGATCCGGTAATGCAACAATATCCTGAAAATACGCACGTCACATTTACAGCAACACCCAAAGAAGGGTACAAATTTACGGGATGGAAATCCAATGGTGTTATAATTTCTACCGATGCGGAAATATCCATAAATGTGAATGCAAATGTTGATGTGGCTGCCTGTTTTGAACCAGATGATTCTACTACAGAAGAGACATATTCGTTGAAGGTCAATTATGATGCTCAAAAAGGGGATGTTGTGATCTCACCCGATAAAGATACCTATGAAGCGGATGAATCCGTTACCATCACGGCCACTCCAAAGGAAGGGTATACATTTAAAGAATGGCAGGGGATTTCCGGTTCTTCAAATGTGTTA